>DBGBEC010000233.1:0-6997 GCA_048477415.1 Candidatus Limivicinus sp.
TCACTCTTGATTTTTCCCTGCTCATTGTATATAATAACAGGGCGGATCAAAAAGAACATATGCAGCGGTATCGAAGCGGTCATAACGGGGCTGACTCGAAATCAGTTTGGGAGCAATCCCACGTGGGTTCGAATCCCACCCGCTGCGCCACGTCGGAGCAAAGTCCGCTTTGCTCCGACGTTTTTTTATGCCTACGGCAAAAAAGACGTCATCCGCCCGCTTCCTTGCTCCTCCTTTCCAAATCACAACCGCTTGCGCTGGGTTGCGATTTGGTGTGGGAAACGGTATCTTTGATTTCTGAACGGATATAATGAAACAGGAAATTGCTTTTGGGACTTGATTTTCCTGTGAGTTGTGAGTAAAATAAAATCACACTTTATTTTTCTCGAAGCGAGGTGCTTTCTATGTATATTGAGCGACATTTGGAGGAGCAGATCCGCAAGGCGTCCCAGTACTACCCAGTAGTTATGGTCTGTGGTCAGCGGCAGGTGGGCAAATCCACCATGCTCAACCACATCCGCGAGCCGGAGCGCCGCTATGTCACGCTGGATGACGGCAACGCCCGTCGTCTGGCCTCTACCGACCCTGCACTGTTCTTTGAAACCTACGGCTATCCGCTTCTCATCGACGAGTTCCAGCGGGTCCCGTCCATCCTGCTTGAGATGAAGAAGATCGTTGACCAGAAGGCTCTGGCCGGAGAGGACAGCAACGGAATGTTCTGGCTGACCGGATCGCAGAAATTCAAAATGATGCAGGATGTGGCCGAGTCCCTGGCCGGCCGCGTCGCCATCTTCGATATGGCAAGCCTGTCCACAGCGGAGATAGAGGGCTGCCCGGCCGAACTGTTTCACCCGGATCTGAGATCCATTCGTGAGCGGCTGACGCACCGCAAGCGCAAGAACATCCATGAGGTCTACAGAGACATTTTCCGGGGCGGCATGCCCAAGCTGCGCTCCACCGACCTGGACCGAGACCGCTTCTATATGGACTACATCAACACCTACATTGAGCGGGACATCAAGGACTTGGCTCAGGTGGGAAAGCTAAATGAATTCTACGATTTCCTCGTCTACATGGCGGCACGAACCGGGCAGGAGTTAAAATACGATGAGATCGCCGGCACGATAGGCGTGTCCGCCCCCACCGCAAAGTCCTGGGTATCCATTTTGGAGCGTTCCGGCATCATTTTCATCCTGAGGCCATATTACTCCAACATCACCAAGCGGCTGGTCAAAACGCCCAAGGTGTACTTCATGGACACCGGTCTGGCCGCCTACCTCTGCCGCTGGCCTACCGCTGAGACTCTGGAGAACGGCGCAATGGACGGAGCGTTCTTTGAGACCTATGTGGTGACAGAGATCGTTAAGAGCTACTATAACGCAGGAAAGCCGGCGGACCTGTTCTACTATCGCGATATCGACAGGAAGGAGATCGACCTGCTGATCGTTGAGGGGGATAAGATGTATCCCATTGAGATCAAGAAGAGCAAGGAGCCGTCCAAGCCGGATAAAAACTTCGGCGTCCTGCGGCAGTTCAAGCTTGATATCCAGCCGGGGATCATCCTGTGCATGAGCGATGAACTCATCCCCTACGATCGGGAGGCCTGGTACTGTCCCGTGTCCGTCCTTTGACCAGCTCCAACAAAAAACTCTGGAGAACTGCGGGGTCCCGCAGTTCTCCAGAGTTTTTTTGACGTCACCGCTCTTCCCGGAAGTAGGCCAGGCCAAGGGAGGCGGGGGGTTGGTTTTCGCGTTTGCTGCGCATACTGGTGATTATGAGCACGATGATAGTCACCACATAGGGGAGCATTTTGTAGAGCTCCTTCACAGCCAGGTTCATGCCCGAAGGGATGTACATGTGGAGGATATACAAGCCGCCGAAGAGGAAGGAGGCAAGGACCCCGATGTTCGGTCTCCAGACGGTGAAGATGACCAGGGCGATGGCAAGCCAGCCCCTGTCGCCGAAGGCGTCGTTTGCCCAGACGCCGCTTGCATAGTCCATGACATAGTAGAGCCCGCCCAGGCCAGCTATCATGCTGCCGGTGCAGGTGGCCACATATTTATAGCGGTTGACATTTATGCCCGCCGCGTCCGCCGTGTTGGGGCTCTCGCCCACGGCCCGCAGATTAAGACCCACCCGGGTCCGCTTTATCACATAGGCGCATACAAGGGCGATGGCCACAGCCACATAGGCCAGGAAGCCATAGGACAGGAACAGGGTCCCGAACCAGCCCATATCCTCCGCGAAGGGCAGGGAGCGGCGGAAGCAGTTGCTCGTGGCGGTGAGGATGACGGAGGGCAGCTCGCTTCCGGAGAGCTTTATCAGGGAGCCGCCGAAGAAGTTGCCGAAGCCCACGCCGAAGGTGGTGAGGGCAAGGCCCGTAACGTTCTGGTTGGCCCGGAGAGTGACAGTGAGGAAGCAGTATATAAGACCCATGAGCAGGGAGCCCAGCATGGACGAGAGCATCGGGATGATAATGGCCAGAAAGCTGTTTATCTCCGCCCCGGCCAGGGACTGTTCATAGAAGAAGGAGCTTATAACGCCGCTTATGGCGCCCACATACATTATGCCCGGAATGCCCAGGTTCAGGTTGCCGGATTTCTCGGTGAGGGTCTCGCCGGTGCTGCCGAGAAGCAGAGGTATGCCCTGGGCCACGGCCCGGGGGATAAAGGAAACAATGTCAAACACAGCGTCAGCCCTCCTTTTTCGCGGCGCGGCGGAAGCTTATTTTATAGCTGATGAAGAACTCGCTCCCGATTATAAAAAACAGTATCACGCCCGTCAGGATATCCCCGAAGGACTGGTTGAGGCTGAAGTTGGTGGCGATCTCCCCAGCGCCCCGGCCCAGGAAGACCAGGAGGAAGCTGGTGAAGATCATCCAGATGGGGTTGAATTTGGCAAGCCAGGCCACCATGACGGCGGTGAAGCCCCGGTTGTCCACGATGTTCGCGGCCAGGGTGTGGTTGGTGCCGCCCACCAGGAGCAGGCCCGCTATGCCGCAGACCGCGCCGGACAGCAGCATGGTGCGGATTATTACCTTCTCCACCTTTATGCCCACATAGCGGGCTGTCCTCTCGCTCTCGCCCACCACGGCGATCTCATAGCCGTGCTTGCTGTAGTTGAGATACACATACATGCCCACAGTCAGCAGGGCGACGATGATGATGTTCAGAAGATATTTATAAGAGCCTATCTGGGGGAACCAGCCGATCATGCTGCTTTGATTGATGATACCGATATTGCCCGAGCCCTTGGGAGACTCCCAGACCACGGTGAAATAGGCCACGAGCTGGATGGCGACATAGTTCATCATCAGGGTGAAAAGGGTCTCGTTCGTGTTCCATTTGGCCTTGAAGAAGGCGGGGATAGCGCCCCAGAGGGCCCCGGCGGCAATGCTGGAGACCACCATGCAGAGGATGACCGCCCAGTTTGGCATAATATCCCGCAGGCAGATCATACAGGCCGCGGAGGCCAGAGCCCCGGCCAGGGCCTGTCCCTCGCCCCCGATGTTCCAGAAGTGCATTTTAAACGCCGGCGTCACCGCCAGGGAGACGCAGAGCAGCATGGCGATGTTCTGGAACAGGACCCACATCTTCCTGGAGGTGCCGAAGGAGCCCTTGAAAATGGCGGCGTATACCTGAAGAGGATCCTCCCCGGTGACGACGGAGGTTATCACCCCGCAGACTATCAGGGCCAGGACTATGGCCCCGCCCCGTATGCCCCAGGTCTTGTACCAGGGCAGGGCACCCCGCTTTACTATATGGACCAGGGGCCCGTGAGATTGTTTATTCATTGCCTTCGTTCCCTCCAAGCCGGGTCATCATCATGCCCACATCCCGCTTTTTCGCGCCCCTGCCGGGGATGATACCGCTGACCTTACCCCCGCAGAGCACAAGTATCTTGTCTGACAGCTCCAAAAGCACGTCCAGGTCCTCGCCTACATATATCACGGCCACGCCCCGGGCCTTCTGCTTGTTTATGAGCTCGTATATGGTGTATGAGGAGTTTATATCCAGGCCCCGGACAGCGTAGGCCGTGAGCAGGACCCTGGGGGCGGAGGCTATCTCCCGGCCCACCAGCACCTTCTGCACGTTGCCGCCGGAGAGCCGGCGGACCGGGGTGCTGATGCCCGGAGTGCTGACCTCCAGCTCCCGCACCACGCTCTCGGCCAGGGTCTTGGGGCTTTTCCTGTCGGTAAAGGCGGAACGGCCCCGGCGGAAGGAACGGAGCATCATGTTGTCGGCCAGGTTCATGTTCCCCACAAGGCCCATGCCCAGCCTGTCCTCCGGCACGAAGGAGAGGGAGACCCCCATCTCCGCGATACTCAGCGGGTCCTTGCCGATAAGCTCTTCCCGCTGGCCGTCATCCTCCACATAGCATATGCTGCCCGACTCTGTGGGCTGAAGGCCGGCAATCGCCTCCAGCAGCTCCTTCTGGCCGCTGCCGGAGATACCCGCGATACCCAGTATCTCCCCGGAGCAGGCGGTGAAGCTCACATCGTCCAGCTTGAGGATACCGTCTATGCTGCGCACGGTCAGGTTCCTGACCTCTATCCTGGGTTTTGGGTCCACCGGCTCCGGCCGCTCTATGTTCAGCGTTACCGAGTGGCCCACCATCATGTTGGTCATTTCCTGGGCGTTGGTGCTCTTTGTGGGCATGTCGCCGATGAACTGGCCGTGGCGGAGAATCGCCACCCTGTCGGACAGGGCCTCGACCTCGTGCATTTTATGGGTGATGATGACGATGGCCTTCCCGTCGTCGCGCATGTTGCGAAGCACGGCGAAGAGCTTGTCCGTCTCCTGGGGGGTGAGAACGGCGGTGGGCTCGTCAAGGATAAGTATATCAGCCCCACGGTAGAGTACCTTGACTATCTCCACCGTCTGCTTCTGGGACACGGACATGTCATAGACCTTCTGATAGGGGTCCACCTCAAAGCCGTATTGGCGGCATATCTCGTTTATCTTGTCCGCCGCCGCTTTCACATCGAGCCGCCCCTTGTCCTTCAGACCAAGGATGACGTTCTCTGCCGCGGACAGCACATCCACCAGCTTGAAGTGCTGGTGCACCATGCCGATGCCCAGGTCGAAGGCGTCCTTGGGCGAACGGATGACCACATCCCTGCCGTCGATGGATATCTGGCCCGCGTCGGGGAAGTATATGCCGGAGAGCATGTTCATAAGGGTGGTCTTGCCGCTGCCGTTCTCCCCCAGCAGGGCCAGTATCTCACCCCGGTAGATATCCAGCCATACCTTGTCGTTGGCCACCACAGTGCCGAAGGTCTTGGTGATATCCCGCATTTTCACCGCGGCGATCTTGTTGTCCATAGGCTTCACTCCCCATAAAAAGTATCTCAGTTTTAGAGAACAAACATATCAAAAACAAAAACACGGAGCTTTGTCCCCGGGCCGAAGGCTCGTCGGCCCTTCAGCCCGCGGACAAAACTTCGCAGCCCTTTTTTGAGAAAGGGCGGGAGGAACGAATCAAAAGCCCCGGTCAAAGGCCGGGGCTTTTGATTTTAGATCAACTCAGGTCAAATCAGGCGTCCAGGTTGGTTATGCCGTCGATATCCAGGTCAAAGTAAGGCGCGGAGCGATACTCAGACTCGTGGAAGTAACCGTCGGAGACCGCGTTGGTGTCGCCGGCGAAATCGCCCATGTCGTCCACGTCGGCCATGTACTCGGTGATGGTCTCGCCGCCTACGGTGAAGGTGGCGGTGTCGAAGACCTTCAGGGAGCCGTCAGCCAGGGCGGCCTTGACTTCCTCAAGCTTCTCGGCGGTGCCGGGAGCGGCAACATTCTCGTTGAGCTCGGTCATGACGACAGAGTCGGTAGCCACGGTGCCGGTCCAGTCGGCGGCGATCTCCTCGCCGTTCATGGCGGCGGTCATGGCGTACTCAAAGTAGGGAGCCCAGTTTATCCTGGAGGCGATGATGAAGGTGTTGGGGCAGTCCTCAGCGGCGGAGCCGTTGTAGAACACGAAGGGAACGCCCTGGGCCTCGCACTCGGTGGGAGCGCCCATGGAATCGGCATGCTCGGAGATGACGACGCAGCCGTTGTTTATGAGCTTAACGGCGGCTTCCTTCTCCAGGGTGGGATCATACCAGGAGTTGGTGAAGGTCACGTCCATGGTGACGCTGGGGCAGACATAGCGGGCACCAAGGAAGAAGGAGGTGTAGCCGGACTTGACCTCGGCATAGGGGTAAGCGCCGATGTAGCCAAGCTTGGCCTCGTCCTCGGTGATGGTGCCTTCCTCTATCATCTGGTTGAGCTTGAGGCCGGCGGCCACACCGCCCAGGAAGCGGCCCTCATAGATGGAGGCGAAAGCGTTGTGATAGTTGGCAAGACCCTCGGTGTGGGCCTTGGTGCCGGTGGCATGGCAGAACTGGACCTCGGGGAACTCCTTGGCAGCCTGGAGCAGGAAAGGCTCGTGACCGAAAGAGTCGGCAAAGATGAAGGTGCAGCCCTCGTCCACAAGCTCGGCAGCGGCGTCATAGCAGCTCTGGTCCTCGCTGATGTTCTTCTTGAACAGGTACTCAACGCCCAGTTTCTCGCAGGCCTCAAGGGCGGCGTTGATGAAGTTCAGGTCATAGCTGGAGTTTTCATCGTGCAGGAAGATGAAGCCGGCCTTGAAATCGGCGGGCACGGCGGCGTCATCGCCGGCGGGGGCGGCATCGTCGCCGGCAGGGGCCTCGGTGGCGGCGGGAGCGGGAGTGCTGCCGCAGGCGCACAGAGCAAACACCATCACCAGAGCAAGCAGCATAGCAATGAGCTTTTTCATTCGTTTTCTCCTCATAAAATATAAAAATATGTTTATCCAAACCGCCCGGAGGCGGAGAAGATACAGAAAAGATAAAGCGGCACCGGGGAGAGCCCGCGAAGCCTCCGCCGATGCCGACCCTGGGGAAAACTATCCCCCGGGGTGCTTTCGATAGTCCGGTCATTTACGGCGTCCGGGTAGAGACTTCAAATCCATATCATTTGTTATATATCGAAAAATG
>DBGBEC010000234.1:0-14567 GCA_048477415.1 Candidatus Limivicinus sp.
TTGGGATCGTTCTTTTCCTGCTGCCTCTTTTCCTCGTGCCGGTCTTCATGTTCGTCTCCCCGGACAGGGAGTTTTCCGAGAACGAGAACCGCTACCTGGCCCAGGCGCCATCCCTGTCTCTCCGCGGCCTTTTCTCCGGCGAATTCATGGAGGACACTGAGAAGTATATGGACGACCAGTTCCCTCTGCGTGATTTTTGGACCAGCGCCAAGACAGAGCTGCTTCTGGCCTCCGGCAGCCGGGAGATAAACGGCGTGTACATCTGCGACGACGGCTATCTGATAGAGCGCTGGGACGATACGGCCCTGGACACAGAGCTGTATCTGGAAAATCTCCGTCGCATAGAGGCGCTGGCCGGGAGTCACCCGGAGATAGACTTCAGCTTCATGCCCGTCCCCTGGGCCGGGGATGTGCTGGAGGAGCTCCTGCCCGCGAACGCCCCGCGCATTGACCAGGACTGGCTCTATTCCCAGGCGGAGGAGAGCCTGAGCCTGACCGGGCTTATCGACCTGCGCCCGGTTTTTGAGCAGGATCGGGAGGACCGGCTTTTTTACCGCAGCGACCACCACTGGACGAGCTATGGTGCCTTCCTGGCCTACAGCCTCTGGGCGGAGAGCCGGGGAGGGACTGTGGAGCTGTCAGACTATCAGGTGGAGACCGTGACGGAAAATTTCCTTGGCGCGCTTTATTCCAAGGTGCTCGACCCCGGCTGCCCGGAGGACAGTATCCAGCTCTATCTGAAGGCCGGGGAGCCCGCCTATACCCTGAGCCTGAACTACGGCAAGAGCAGCGTCGACAGCCTGTATGATATGGAAAAGCTGGATGAAAAGGACAAATATCTGGTCTTCCAGGGCGGGAACTATCCGGAAATGAGCATCGTTACGGAGAATAAAAACGGACAGCACCTGCTTATCCTGAAAGACTCCTTTGCAAACTCCTTCCTGCCCTTCCTTATCTCCGACTACGAGAGCATACACGTTATAGACCCCCGATACTTCAACCGGGATCTGGAGGAGTATATGGCCGAGAAGGGGATAAACCACTGCCTCCAGCTCTTCAGCATGAAGAGCTTCAGCGAAAGCCAGGACCTGGCCCGCCTCATCCCCCTAAATGACCCGGCCTGATGATCTGATATTCTGATATATAGAGCCGCCGGACAGGATCGAGCTGTCCGGTGGCTTTGTCTGTCGAGAAACTATAGGTAAGAGTGAGACAAGCAGCAAAGCGGGGGAGCTCGAGGGGGCCGCAGGCCCCTTGCTCGCCTTGCCGCGGATAGCGTTTCCGTGCCGCATAAGCGGCCCGAAAACGCTGCGGCTGCGGAAATTGCGTGTCGCCTTCATCTGCCGCAGGCAGCGGCGACACGCAATTCTCGTATTTCAATAACCGCCAGCAATAAGCCTGATTTATCAGGCGTTTGCCGAGCATAGCGAGATTTTTTGTGATATAACGCTTTCACAAAAAATGTGGCGGATTAAGCTTGTCAACAAAGGCCGAGGGACTTTTTTGACAAGCTGAGCCGCCGGACAGGATCGAGCTGTCCGGCGGCTTTGTTATGTCCCGGGATATCGGGCGGCGGAACCAAAAGCCCGGCGCCCGCATAGGATAGCGGCGGAAGCAGGTGGATAGCAGTGGAGAAAGATTTCCCTCTGAGCCGGCTGAGACCGGGGGAGAGGGCTGTAGTGCAGTCCCTTGAGAACAGGGGGCTTATCCGCCGCAGGCTTAGGGATATAGGCCTTGTGGAAAACACCCCGGTGGAGTGCCTGGGCAAAAGTCCCCTGGGCGACCCGGCCGCCTATCTTATAAGAGGGGCCGTGATAGCCCTGCGGCGTGAGGACAGCGCCCTGGTCCGGGTCAGCCGGGGATAGATATCAAATCATGATCTTGTCATAGCGGCCCAGGGCACGACAGCGGAGCCTTGGGCCGGTGGTAAAGAACGGAGAAGCTTGCCTGATGGCGGCCTGCCCCAGGGCCCTTGTGTCCCGGGGCAGGCCGGAATGAAGCAGGCTTCTTCCCATACCGGAGGTGTTTTATGGGACTTACAGTCGCATCCGTGGGCCGGGGGAGCCTGAGAGAGGGCATCCGGGCCCCTCTGCCGGAGGGCTGCGTGCCCGTGGCTCTGGCCGGGAACCCGAACGTGGGGAAAAGCACCCTTTTCAACGGCCTTACAGGCATGAAGCAGCACACCGGGAACTGGCCCGGGAAGACCGTGGCGGTGGCCTGCGGCCTCTGCTCCGGGGAGAAGGGGGATTATATGCTGGTGGATCTGCCCGGGACCTATTCTCTCCGGGCCCGCTCCGCCGAGGAGGAGATAGCCCGGGATCATATCTGCTTCGGAGGGGCAAGGGCTGTGGCGGTGGTCTGCGACGGCGGCTGCCTGGAGCGAAACCTCCCCCTGGCCTTACAGGTCATGGAGACCGCGCCCCGGGTGCTGCTTTGCGTGAACCTTATGGACGAGGCGGAGCGCAAGGGCGTGCATGTCGACCTGGAGGAGCTGTCCAGGCGGCTCTCTGTCCCGGTGGTCGGGATAAGCGCCCGGGATAAAAAAAGCCGGGGCCTGTTCATGGCTGCCCTGGAGGAGCTGGCCGGAGCGCCGGAGCGGGAGGAGCGTTTTTCCGTCCGCTACCCCCCGGCCCTGGAAGCGGCGGCGGAGAAGCTGCTGCCCGGAGTGGAAAGAGCGGCGGCGGGCAGGCTCCCCGCCCGGTGGCTCTCCTTTCGGCTTTTGGAGGGGGATGAAAAGCTGATAGAAAAGGCCGAGGTCTGCCTTGAGGGGGCTCTGGAGGAGAGCGGGCTGCTTCAGACCGCCCGAAAGCTGCGCCGGGAGCTGGAAGCGGGGGACCGGGAGCGGACGGAGGATATGCTCTCTGCCGGCCTTGTGAATACGGCGGAGGAGCTCTGCCGGGGCCTGGTGAAGAGCTCCGGCCAGGGCGACAGGCGGGACAGAAAGCTCGATAAGCTGCTCACAGGCCGCCTCTGGGCCTTCCCGCTTATGCTGCTGCTCCTGGCCCTGATCTTCTACATAAGCATAGTGGGGGCAAACTATCCCTCCCGCTGGCTCTCGGCCCTGCTCATGGGCTTTGAACCCCGGCTGACGGGGTTTCTGGTCTGGCTGGGCGCGCCGCCCTGGCTACAGGGGCTGCTCTCCCAGGGGGCCTACAGGGTGCTGGCCTGGGTGGTGTCCGTGATGCTGCCGCCCATGGCCATCTTCTTCCCCCTTTTCACCCTGCTGGAGGACGCGGGATATCTGCCCCGGGTAGCCTATAATCTGGACGGGGCCTTCAGGCGCTGCGGCTCCTGCGGCAAGCAGGCGCTTACGATGTGCATGGGCTTTGGCTGCAACGCCGCCGGGGCAGTGGGCTGCCGGATAATAGACTCCCGCCGGGAGCGGCTTCTGGCCCTGCTCACAAACAGCTTTGTGCCCTGCAACGGCCGATTTCCCACCCTTATCGCCATGATAAGCATGTTTTTTGTGGCCGAGCGGGCCGGGGCCCTGGGGCCGGCGCTGTCGGCTCTTATGCTCACGGGGCTCATAGCCTTCGCCGTGCTCATGAGCCTTGCCGCCACAAAGCTCCTCTCCCGCACCCTGCTTCGGGGCCTGCCCTCGTCCTTTGTCCTGGAGCTGCCCCCCTACAGACGGCCACAGATAGGGCGGGTCCTGCTCCGCTCCGTGTTTGACAGGACCCTCTATGTCCTGGGCAGGGCCGCCGCCGTGGCGGCCCCCGCCGGAGCCCTGCTTTGGCTGACGGCGAATATGAGCGTAAACGGACAGAGTATTATCTCTCTGCTCTCGGCCTGGCTCGAACCTTTGGGCCGTTTCATGGGCCTTGACGGGGTCATCCTTCTGGCCTTCATCCTGGGCTTTCCCGCCAACGAGATAGTTCTGCCGATAATCATAATGATATATACGGCCCAGGGCAGCCTGACAGAGCTCGGTGAGCTGGGACAGATAAGGCTGCTGCTTAGCCAGAACGGCTGGACCTGGTGCACAGCTTTGTGCGTCATGGTCTTCTCCATAATGCATTGGCCCTGCTCCACCACGCTCCTCACCATAAAGAAAGAGAGCGGCAGCCTGAAATGGAGCGCCGCCGCCTTCCTTCTGCCCACAGCCGCAGGCTTTGTCTGCTGCACCCTGATATCCGCCCTGTACCGCCTTGCCGCCGCATAGCGCCCCGGGCTTGCAGAAAGCGCCCCCATGGCGGGATAATTCCTGATCGGGACCGGGCCGCTGCCTGCGGGCAGCCGCCTGGTCCTTTTTATTTCGCGCGGAGGCTGAAGTGTCTTGTAATTTGGCTGTCTTGCTTGTATAATAGACTGCTGAAATACAGGGGAAAGGAATTTTTTGATATGAAACTTGGGATCGTGGGGCTGCCCAATGTGGGGAAATCCACTTTGTTTAACGCTATAACCAACGCGGGGGCTCAGGCGGCTAACTTCCCTTTCTGCACGATCGAGCCCAATGTGGGGATGGTGACGGTACCGGATGAGAGGCTGAGCTGGCTTGCCGAGGCGTATCAGCCAAAGAAGCTCACCCCGGCCGTAATAGAATTTGTTGACATCGCGGGGCTGGTAAAGGGCGCGTCCAAGGGGGAGGGCCTGGGGAACAAGTTCCTGGGCAATATCCGGGCCACCGACGCCATCGTCCATGTGCTGCGCTGCTTTGACGATGAAAACGTGATCCATGTGGAAGGCGGGGCGGACCCGGAGAGGGATATCGAGATAATCGATCTGGAGCTCATCATGTCCGACATGGAGATGGTGGAGCGCCGTATCGACAAAGCGAAGAAGGCCGCCAAGGGCGACAAGAAGTTTGCCCGGGAGGCCGAGCTCTTCGAGCGGCTCCTTGAGCACCTGGACCAGGGCAAGAGCGCCAGAAGCTTCCAGGCGGACCGGGAGGAGATGGAGCTTATCGCCTCCAGCGACCTTTTGACCATAAAGCCGGTGATATATGCGGCCAACATGGACGAGGCGGGGATGGCCGCCTATAAGGAAAACCCCTACTATCAGGCCGTGGCCCGCGTGGCCGAGGCTGAGGGCGCCCAGGTGCTGCCCATCTGCGCCAAGGTGGAGGAGGAAATGGGAGAGCTGGAGGAAGAGGACAGGCTCCTGTTTCTGGAGGAACTGGGTCTTGAGGAATCTGGCCTTGAGAGAATGATAAAGTGCTCCTATGAACTGCTGGGGCTGATATCCTTCCTCACCTGCGGGGCGGACGAGTGCAGGGCCTGGACCATAAAGAGAGGCACCAAAGCCCCCCAGGCCGCGGGAAAGATACACAGCGACTTTGAGCGCGGCTTCATCCGGGCGGAGATAGTTGCCTTTGAGGATCTGAAGGCCTGCGGCAGTATGGCGGCGGCCAAGGAAAAGGGCCTGGTACGCAGCGAGGGCAAGGACTATGTGATGAAGGACGGGGACGTGACCCTCTTCCGTTTCAACGTGTAAAAGCCTTTGGAGGGGCGGAGGATGTTCTATTTTGAGCTTATAGGCGTGATCTCCTCTTCTGTGTCCGGGGCGATGCTTGCCATAGACAAGAAGGCGGACGCCTTCGGCGTGCTGGTGCTGGCGGTGATAACGGCTCTGGGCGGAGGGATCATGCGGGACATGATGCTGGGCCATCTGCCCCCCAGGATGTTCACAAGCTTTGTGTATATCGGGGTATCCGCGGCCTGCGGCCTGGCTGTGTTCATCTCGGCCCTGGCCCGCAGGGAAAAGTACCGGGCCCATAAGGACAGGCTCGACGCCATCGACAACGTTTTCGACGCGGCGGGCCTGGCGGCCTTCACGGTCTCGGGCATGGACCTGACCATAGCCGACTGCGGCCTGGAAAACCCCCTTTTAGTCATTGTTTTAGGGGTCACTACCGGGGTGGGCGGCGGCATGCTCAGGGATATCCTGGCGAATACCATGCCCAAGGTGCTGCGGAAGCGGATATACGCGGTGGCCTCTCTTGTGGGGGCGCTGCTGTATTATCTGCTGCTGCGCCTGGGCGTGGACAAGGTGCTCGGCGCGGTGGCGGCCATGCTGCTCATCGTTGCCCTGCGCATGCTGGCCACTATATTCAAGTGGAACCTGCCCAGCGCCTGAATCCGTCTATAATTGTGAACATTGTTTTACATTTTGCCGGGCCGGCATTTTTCCAGTTGACTTGGGAGTAAAAATGTGGTAAGGTCACTTTATCAATAAAGGGAGTAGCTTGCGCCGAGAGGCGTTGGTGTGTCGCCAGCTCGACCTTCCAGAGGTTCGGCACATCGGATACTTAGGTATTTAGCAAGACTTTTACAGTGTTTCCGCTGTAGAGGTCTTTTTTTATCCGTTTTGGACCTCTGGCAATTGGGTATTAAAACAGCCGGACTGTTTTAATATAGTAAAAGGCCGCCATAGAGAGCTACTAAATTGAAAGGGGAAAATCATCAGATGAAATTCTATTGCGAAGAAAAAGAGGCTGTGCTTGAGCAGCTTCAGGCTTCGCCCGAAGGACTGAGCCCGGAGGAGGCCCAGCGCCGCCTGGAGGAAAACGGCAGGAACAGACTGGCCGACGCTCCGGGCAAGTCACTGCTGAGACGCTTTTTGGAGCAGCTCGCGGATCCAATGATAATCATCCTGCTGGTCGCCGCCGCCATAAGCGGCGTGCTGGCCGTGGTCGAGGGGGAGAGCTTTGCCGACGTGGTGATCATTCTGGCGGTGGTCATCATCAACGCCGTTCTGGGCGTCTATCAGGAGAGCAAGGCTGAAAAAGCCATCGAGGCCTTGCAGGAAATGTCCGCCGCCACCTCCAAGGTGCTCAGAGGCGGGAAGCTGATGACCGTCCCCAGCGAGGAGCTGGTAGTGGGCGACGTTATCCTGCTTGAGGCGGGAGACGCGGTGCCTGCGGACGGGCGCCTTATCCAGAACGCCAGCCTCAAGATAGAGGAGGCTGCCCTGACGGGTGAATCCGTCCCCGTTACCAAGTTTATCGATATTATCATGCTCTCGGACGGGGCCAAGGATGTGCCCCTGGGCGACAGAAAGAACATGGTATACATGGGCAGCACCGTGGTCTATGGCCGCGGTACCGCCGTTATCACAGCCACCGGCATGGACACGGAGATGGGCAAGATAGCCGACGCTCTGGCCCAGGCCGAGGATGGGCAGACTCCCCTTCAGATGAAGCTCAGCCAGCTTTCCAAGGTGCTGACCTGGCTGGTCCTGGGCATATGCGCCATCGTGTTCGCGGTGCAGCTTCTCCGGGCGGGCGGCTTCGACTTTGAGGTCGTGCTCAATTCCTTCATGGTGGCGGTGTCCCTGGCCGTGGCGGCCATACCCGAGGGCCTTGCCGCCGTGGTGACGGTGGTCCTGTCCATCGGCGTCACCAACATGTCAAAGCGAAACGCCATCATCCGCCGGCTCACTGCGGTGGAGACCCTGGGCTGCGCCCAGATAATCTGCTCTGACAAGACCGGCACCCTTACCCAGAACAAGATGACCGTTGTGGACTTCTTCGGCGAGAACGAGGAAGAGCTGGCGGTAGCTATGGCCCTCTGCTCCGATGCGGAGCTGGGCGACGACGGTCTCGTCACCGGCGAGCCCACTGAGGCGGCTCTGGTGGCCTGGGCAAACAAGCTTGGCCGCGATAAGAACAGCCTGAAGGCCAGGTATCTGCGCTGCGCCGAGGCCCCCTTTGACTCCGTGCGCAAGATGATGAGCACCGTCCACACCAGCGACAAGGGCTATATCCAGTATACCAAGGGCGCGCCGGACGTGGTCATCGGCAAGTGCAGCCACTATGTAAAAGACGGGGCCGTCGTCCCCATGACAGAGGAATACCGGGCGGAGATACTCAGGGCCAACAAGGCCATGGCCGACAGGGCTCTCCGCGTCCTGGCCTGCGCCAAGCGCGACTGGGCCGAGAAGCCGGAGAATGAGGAGCCGGATAATCTGGAGCAGGATCTCTGCTTCATGGGCCTCTGCGGCATGATAGACCCGGTAAGGCCCGAGGTCCTGGCCGCTATTGCCCAGTGCCGCGAGGCCGGCATACGGCCCATCATGATAACCGGCGACCATGTGGATACCGCTGTGGCCATCGCCAAGGAGCTCGGGATCCTCAGCGAGGGGAGCTATGCCATCACCGGCTCCCAGCTCAACGAGATGGACGACGAGACCTTCGGAAAGGAATTCAGAAACATCAGCGTCTATGCCCGGGTCCAGCCCGAGCATAAGACCAGGATAGTAAACGCCTGGCGCGGCGCCGGCTGCGTGACCGCCATGACCGGTGACGGCGTGAACGACGCACCCAGCATAAAGTCCGCGGATATAGGCGTGGGCATGGGCATAACCGGCACGGACGTGACCAAGAACGCCGCCGACATGGTCCTGGCGGACGACAACTTTGCCACCATCGTGGGCGCGGTGGAAGAGGGCCGGCGCATATATGACAATATACGCAAGGCCATACAGTTCCTCCTGGGCTCCAACATGAGCGAGGTGATAAGCATCTTCACCGCCACGCTTCTGGGCTTCACCATTCTTGAGCCTGTTCACCTGCTTTGGGTTAACCTGGTGACTGACTGCTTCCCGGCTCTTGCCCTTGGCATGGAGCGGGCCGAGGCGGACATCATGCGCCGCCGCCCCAGAGACGCCAAGGCCGGTGTTTTCGCCGGCGGCATGGGCGTGGACATCGTGTATCAGGGCCTTCTGGTCTCCGTTCTCACCCTGGCCTCCTACTTTGTGGGCCACTTTATAGAATCCGGCACCTGGGCCGTTACCAACAGCGCCGACGGCACCACCATGGCCTTCCTGACCCTCTCAATGTCCGAGATATTCCACAGCTTCAATATGCGCTCCCAGCGGGCCAGCCTGTTCAGCCTGAAACACCAGAACAAGACGCTCATCATCGCCGCGGTGGGCTCCCTCGTGGCTACCACCCTGGTGTGCGAGCTGCCCTTCCTGGCCACGGCCTTCGGCTTCACCGGCGTGTCTCTGGGCGAGTATCTTATAGCTATCGGCCTTGGCTTCCTGATAATCCCCGCCGTCGAGCTTGTAAAGCTTGTGCAGCGCAAGTGCGCCAAGGGCTGATAAGCCGCAGAAAGGCACAGAGATCCCAAAGACTGAGCGAAATGCCGCTGCTGTCCCGGGCGAAACTCCCATAACGGGGCCGTTTCGCCCGGCGGCCGGACAAAGTTCATTGAAAACAGACTGAAATTCACGAAATTTCAGTCTGTTTTCACGTCTGGCCCATTATTTACCAACTATCTATTTATTTTTTCCTGTCCATGGGTTATAATCACATAGACTTGCCCCAGGGCAGTATACAGGAGGTATTGTAAATGAAACAGTATTTTGAAATAGTAGACCTTATGGCCCGGGAGATACTGGACTCCAGAGGCAACCCCACCGTGGAGGTGGAGCTTACCCTGGACGACGGCACAGTGGGCCGGGCGGCGGTGCCCTCCGGAGCGTCCACCGGCATGTACGAGGCCTGCGAGCTCCGGGACGGGGACAAGAGCCGCTATAACGGCAAGGGCGTGAGCATCGCGGTGGAGAACGTGAACACCGAGATCGCCGAGGCGCTGCTGGGCCTGAACGTCCTGGATCAGAGCTCCATAGACAAGCTCCTTATAGAGCTGGACGGCACCCCCAACAAGACCCGCCTGGGCGCGAACGCTATTCTGGGCGTGTCTCTGGCCTGCGCAAAGGCCGCTGCTGCCGCCACCGGCACGAGCCTCTACAACTATATAGGCGGCGTGAACGCGAAGACCCTGCCTGTGCCCATGATGAACGTGCTCAACGGCGGCGCCCACGCCACCGGCTCCAATGTTGATATACAGGAGTTCATGGTCATGCCCATCGGCGCCGACAGCTTTAAAGAGGCCCTGCGCATGTGCGCGGAGGTGTTCCATGCCCTGAAAAAGCTGGTCCCCGCATCCGGCGTCGGTGACGAGGGGGGCTATGCGCCCAGCCTGGACAGCGACGAGGACGCACTGAAGGCCCTTGTGGCCGCCATTGAAAAGGCCGGATATGTGCCCGGCGAGGACTTTAAAATAGCCATTGACGGCGCAGTGTCAGACTGGTATGACGAGAAAGACGGCCTGTATCACCTGCCCAAGCGCGGCACTGTTATGTCCAGCCGGGAGATGGTGGACATGTGGGAGGGCTTTGTGGACAAATATCCCATAATCTCCATCGAGGACGGCATGGGTGAGAACGACTGGGAGGGTTGGCAGCTTATGACGGAGCGTCTGGGCGGCCGCATACAGATAGTTGGGGACGACCTCTTTGTCACCAACACCCAAAGAATAAAGAAAGGCATCGAGCTGAAGGCCGCCAACTCCGTCCTTATAAAGCTCAACCAGATAGGCACCCTTACAGAGACTCTGGACGCCATACAGATGGCCCACAGGGCCGGCTGGACGGCCGTGGTCTCCCACCGCTCCGGCGAGACGGAAGATACCACCATCGCGGACATCTCCGTCGCGGTGAACGCCGGCCAGATAAAGACCGGGGCCCCCTCCAGAACAGACAGAGTCGCCAAATATAACCAGCTTCTGCGCATTGAGGAGGAGCTTTTCGACGTGGCCGCATACCCGGGCGGCGAGGCTTTCTTCTCCATCGGCTGATAAGCCAGGGAAAGGTCCGGCTTTGAGAGCAGCCCCGGAAAATACTGATTGACAGAATATCCGGGGCGCATTATAATGTGAAAGTCAAGAGGCTATGACGGAGAACGCGGGGCGAAAACCGTGCAGAGAGGGCAGTCCAGGCTGAAAGCTGCCCCGGTGCTGCGCTCCATGAGCGACCGCTCCCGAGCCGGAGGGCGGAATATCAGTATGCCCATCCCGCAAGGCCCGCGTTACAGGCCCGAAAGTTAAAAATCAAGGTGGAACCGTGCGTAACAGCGCACCCTTGGCGTGACCGCGCCGGGGGTGCCTTTATTTTTTGCAGGAGGATATCAAAATGGACGAGAACAAATACAGCTTTGAAAATCATGAATACAGAGACCGCTATCGTCATACCACCAGCCATATCCTGGCCCAGGCCGTAAAACGCCTGTATCCGGAGGTCAAGCTGGCCATAGGCCCCTCGATCGAAAACGGCTTTTATTACGACTTTGACGCGCCCTTTCCCATCACGCCGGAGATATTGGAAAAGCTTGAGGCGGAGATGAAGAAGATATGCAAGGAGAAGCTGAAGCTTGAGCGCTTTGAGCTGCCCCGGCAGGAGGCCCTGAAGCTCATGGCGGAGCTGGACGAGCCCTATAAGACAGAGCTTATAAACGACCTGCCCGAGGACGCGGCCATAAGCTTTTACCGCCAGGGCGAGTTTACCGACCTCTGCGCCGGCCCCCATCTGGATTCTACCGGCAGGGTCAAGGGCAACGCCCTGAAGCTCACCTCCTGCACCGGAGCCTATTGGCGCGGCGACTCGAACCGGAAAATGCTCCAGCGGGTCTACGGCACCTGCTTTATGAAAAAGGACGAGCTGGACGAGTATCTGGCCCGCATAGAAGAGGCCAAGAAGCGGGACCACAGAAAGCTTGGCAGGGAGCTGGGCCTTTTCATGCTCACCGAGGAGGGCCCCGGCTTCCCCTTCTTCCTGCCCAAGGGCATGGTCCTGCGCAACACACTTATCGACTATTGGCGTCAGGTCCACAAGAGATACGGCTATGTGGAGATATCCACACCCATGATCCTCAACCAGGAGCTTTGGCACAGGAGCGGTCACTGGGACCACTATAAGAACAACATGTACACCACTGTGATAGATGGGGAGGACTATGCCGTAAAGCCCATGAACTGCCCCGGCGGCATGCTGGTCTACAAGTCTGAGCCCCATTCCTACAGGGACCTGCCCCTGAGGGTGGGGGAACTGGGCCTTGTGCACCGGCACGAGCTCTCTGGTGCTCTCCACGGCCTGTTCCGCGTCCGCTGCTTCACCCAGGACGACGCCCACATCTTCATGACCTGGGACCAGATGAAGGACGAGATAAAGAACGTTATGAAGCTCTTCGACGAGGTGTACTCTGTCTTTGGCCTGAGCTATAAGGTGGAGCTGTCCACCATGCCCGAGGACCATATCGGCGCGGAAAAGGATTGGGATTTTGCCACCGAGACCCTGAAGGAGGCCATCACCGAGGTGGGCAAGGGCTTCGAGGTCAACGAGGGAGACGGCGCCTTCTACGGTCCCAAGCTGGACTTCCACCTGGCCGACTCTCTTGGCCGTACCTGGCAGTGCGGCACCATCCAGCTCGACATGCAGATGCCCGAGCGCTTTGAGCTGGAATATGTGGGCGAGGACGGGCAGAAGCACCGGCCCGTTATGATACACAGGGTGGTCCTGGGCTCTATAGAGCGCTTCATCGGCGTGATAACCGAGCATTTTGCGGGAGCCTTCCCGGTGTGGCTTGCCCCCGTGCAGGTAAAGGTCATGCCCATCACCGACAGGAGCGCGGACTATGCCAAGGAGGTGGCCGCCAAACTTGACGCCGCTGGCATAAGGGTGGAGACTGACCTCCGCAACGAGAAGATAGGCTATAAAATAAGAGAGGCCCAGCTTCAGAAGCTGCCCTACATGCTGGTGATAGGCGACAAAGAGGCCCAGAGCGGGGCCGTCTCCGTCCGCAGCCGCAGCGGCGAGGACCTTGGCGCCATGCCTCTCAATGACTTTGTCGCCCGGATAAAGGAAGAGATAGAGACAAAGACCATATAAGCTTTCAATAAAAACTGAATAAAATTTTTTCACCCTCACAAACTACTGAAAAAAGTTTGGGAGGGTGATCTTTATGAGCAGGGAGAGAAGAAAGCTTATATTTGCTCTGGCGATAGTGTTTGCGGTGAATATTTTCATCATCGGTCTTATCCAGCATGCCTGGGCGGACCTGTATAAAAAAGGCAGCAGCGGCGACACGGTGCGGGAGATACAGACCAGGCTCAAGGACTGGGGCTATTACAGCGGCGAGGTAGACGGGGTCTACGGCAGCAAGACTGAGGAGGCCGTGAAATATTTCCAGCGTGAAAACGGCCTGACAGCCGACGGCCAGGCAGGGGACCAGACCCTGGCGGCCCTGGGCATAAGCCCCGGCGGCGGAGAAGAGGCGGCCTCCGGCGGTGGAGGAGGCGGCGAGCCCTCTGGCGATCTGTATCTGCTGGCCCGCCTTATCTCCGCCGAGGCCAGGGGAGAGCCCTATGTGGGCCAGGTGGCCGTGGGAGCCGTGGTGCTAAACCGGATAGAGCACCCCTCCTTTCCCAACAGCATGTCCGAGGTCATCTATCAGACCGACGCCTTCACCTGCATATACGACGGGCAGTTTGACCAGCCCATAAGCGAGAGCGCCTACAGGGCCGCTCAGGACGCTCTCGACGGCTGGGACCCCAGCTACGGCGCTATATACTATTTCAATCCCTCCACGGCCACCAGCTCCTGGATATGGTCCCGTCCTCTTATCGTGGAGATAGGCAAGCACCGCTTCTGTTCCTGACAGGGTGTTGAAAAGCGGCGAAGTCTGGGTTATAATGGCCATAAAACTTCATACGCTTTGCGGCGCACCGCAATAGATACAAGGGTCTCGCGCATGAAGTTTCTGCGCAGCCTTTCCGCTTGCCCCAAAGGGGCGATAAAAGAGCAAAATGGCTGTTATTCCTTTGATCAAAACCCCTTTTGGGGCTGCTTGATGATATAATGCCAAGAAAACAGATGGAGGACAACATGGCCTACTGTGAATCGTGCGGGGCATATGTTCCCGATGGACAGACAAAATGCCTGGCCTGCGGCTTTGACTACGCCGGGCCGGGGGCGAGCCGCGCCGCGTCGGCGGAGGCGAAGAGGGCCGCCGCCCAGGTAAAAAGGGAGGAAGCGGAAAAACGCCGGGCAGAACGCCGCGAACAGGAGCGCAGGGCCGCCGAGGAGGAGTATGCCCGGCGGCAGCAGACAAGGCAGGCGGACTTCACCGGGCGGGAGCGGCCCTATGCCGCGCCGGACAAGACGGAGAGAAGGGTCATATCTCTGCTGAGCTATTTCAGTATCCTTTTCATCCTGCCCTTCATCCTCCGTCCCGGGGACGAGTTTGCCCGCTTCCACGGAAAGCAGGGTCTTGCCCTGTTCGTTTTCGGCATTTTGGCGGATCTTATCGGCGCTATCTTCCCCATCGGCTGGGTGCTGACCCTGTTCAGGATATTCTGCGTGTACAAGGGCGTTACCAACTGCCTTGCCGGCCGGATGACGCCCCTGCCGTACATAGGGAAATTTGCCCTCCGCTGAGGGATATTTTGTGTGTGAAAAGCCCCGCCTCCACAAGATTTAGAATGTAAAAAAACAGTTGACAAAATGGCTTAAAAAGTGCTATATTATCAAGCACCGACAGCCGACGCTTCAACGCCCGGCAGGAACCGGTCAAAAAAGATTGAAAAAAGTTCTTGACAAGCGCAAGCGTTGGTGGTATAGTAATCAAGCTGTCGCCCCGAAGGGGGAAGGCGCGAGAGTGTACCTTGAAAATTGAACAATGTAAGGAAAAGATAGCTTATGCAAATAAGCACCAGAAAAGGGTTCAAAAGTCAGAAATGACTATAAATTCTTTTGAGAGCTGGAAAGCGATCGAAAAAATGGTTTTA
>DBGBEC010000235.1:0-8488 GCA_048477415.1 Candidatus Limivicinus sp.
AGGGCATATCCCTTCTCCGCCGCCCGCCCTTTCACCGCGGACATTATAAGGCTTTTGCAGTGATAGCAGCGCTCCGGCGGATTCTCCGCCACCGCCGGGCTGGAGAGCACATCCAGCTCTATGAGCTCCAGCTCCGCCCCCAGTTCGCGGCAGAGCCGCCGGGCGTCCTCCAGCTCAAATTCCGGCTGGAACTGGCTTTTCACATAGCAGGGCAGGATGTCCGCCCCGCAGTCAAGTCCGGCCCAGAGCAGCCAGGCCGAATCCGCCCCGCCGGAGAAGGCCAGCGCCGCCTTTTTGTGGTCGCGGAAAAAATCTCTAAGTTCCATGGGCTCAATCCAGGTGGTTTATCATGCTGGCCATATATCCCGCGCCGAAGCCGTTGTCTATGTTGACCACCGAGACACCGCTGGCGCAGGAATTGAGCATGGAGAGCAGGGCCGCTATCCCGCCGAGGGACGCGCCATAGCCCACGCTGGTGGGCACGGCTATCACCGGGCAGTCGGCCAGGCCCCCTATCACCGATGGGAGGGCCCCCTCCATCCCCGCCACGGCCACGATGACCCGGGCGCTCATGATATCCTCCAGATGGTACAGCAGCCTGTGTATGCCGGACACGCCCACATCGTAAAGCCGCTTTACCTCATTGCCCAGCACCTGGGCTGTAATGGCCGCCTCCTCCGCAACTGGGATGTCGCTGGTGCCGCCGGTGGCCACCACGACAGTGCCCTTCCCCGTAGGCTCCGGCATCTTCCCTATCACGCCGGTCTTTGACACCGGCTCATATTCCAGAGGCAGCTCTTTTTTTACAAACTCCGCCGCCTCCGGCTCAAGCCGGGTCACAAGCACGGTGCTCTGTCCCTTTTCCAGCATGGTCCTGGCTATGCCCAGGATGTGCTCCCGGGTCTTGCCCGCCCCGTATATCACCTCCGGGACGCCCTGGCGTATGCCCCGGTGAAAATCCACCTTGGCATAGTCCTCTATCTCTGTGAAGGGCTGCATTTTAAGCCTCAGCGCCGCCTCGGCCACGCTCAGTTTCCCGGCCGCAAGCTCCTCCAGCGTCTGTCTAAGGTCAAGTTTATCCACGGTCTTTTTACCCGCTTTCCCTGTAGTTTCCCTTCGCCGGGGCGGCCTCATGGGCCTCCCCGGGCAGGGGCTGTCTTTTGATTATAATACCTCGGGGCTGTTTTCGCAATCCCGCTCTTAAAATCCGGCTCTTATAAGTATTGAAATTTTCCCCCGTTCTTGTATAATAGGTGTGTTAATTCAAATCCAAAGGAGAAAAGCATGAAAGCGATAGTAAGCGTGTTCGCCAAGGACTCCAAGGGCATAACCGCCTATGTGACCTCCCTTTTAGCGGAAAACGAGATAAACATTCTGGACATCAGCCAGACCCTTATGCAGGAGTATTTCGCCATGATAATGCTGGTCGATCTGAGCGACTGCAAGCTGCCCTTTGACCAGCTCACAAGCCTTCTCAGGGAGCGGGGCGAACAGCGTTTTCTGGATATCCACGTCCAGCGGCAGGATATTTTCGAGGCCATGCACAGGATTTGAGGCGGGAATATGAGCTATCTTATAAACAGCAGTGAAATACTGCAAACTATCGAGATGATAAACCAGCAGCACCTGGACGTGCGCACGGTGACGATGGGCATAAACCTGCTGGACTGCGCCGACAGCAGCATGGAGCGCTGCTGCGAAAAGGTGTATGAAAAAATATGCCGCCGGGCAGAGAAGTTAGTGGAGACGGGCTGCGGGATAGAGAGAGAGTTCGGCATCCCCATCGTGAATAAGCGCGTCTCTGTCAGCCCCATATCCCTTGTGGCCGCAAGCTGCCTGGAGGAGGACTATCTCCCCCTGGCCCTGACCCTTGACCGGGCGGCAAAGGCCGTGGGGGTGAACTTCATCGGCGGCTTCTCCGCCCTCACCCAGAAGGGCTTTACCCAGAGCGACCTGCGCCTTATAAACTCTATCCCCCGGGCCCTTACGGAGACGGAGCTGGTCTGCTCCAGCGTTAACGTGGCCTCCACCAGAGCGGGGATAAACATGGACGCGGTGGCCCTTATGGGCAGGATCATCCGCCGCACGGCGGACATCGACCCAATGGGCTGCGCGAAGCTCGTGGTCTTTGCCAACGCCGTCGAGGACAACCCCTTTATGGCCGGGGCCTTCCACGGTGTGGGAGAGCCCGAGTGCGTCATAAACGTGGGCGTATCCGGCCCGGGAGTGGTGGCCCACGCCCTTAAGTCATGCAAGGGCCAAAGCTTTGACGTGGTGGCGGAGACCATAAAGAAAACCGCCTTCAAAATAACCCGTATGGGCCAGCTCGTGGCCCAGGAGGCCTCCCGCCGGCTGGGCGTGCCCTTTGGAGTGGTGGATCTGTCCCTGGCCCCCACCCCGGCCATAGGAGACAGCGTGGCGGAGATATTGGAGATAATGGGTCTTGAAAAATGCGGGACCCACGGCACGACGGCGGCTCTGGCCCTGCTCAACGACGCGGTCAAAAAAGGCGGGGTTATGGCCTCGGGCCATGTAGGCGGCCTTTCCGGGGCCTTCATCCCCGTCTCTGAAGACGCGGGGATGATCGCCGCGGCAGAGTGCGGGGCCCTTGGCATAGACAAGCTGGAGGCCATGACCTGCGTATGCTCTGTGGGCCTTGACATGATAGCCGTTCCCGGCGATACCGCCGCCCACACCATCTCCGCGATCATCGCGGACGAGGCCGCCATCGGCATGGTAAACAACAAGACCACCGCCGTGCGCCTCATCCCCGCCGCCGGCAAAAAGGTGGGCGAGCGGATAGATTTCGGCGGTCTTTTGGGCAGCGCCCCGGTAATGCCCCTGCACGAGAGCTCCGCGGAGGAGTTCATCTCCCGGGGCGGCCGCATCCCCGCCCCCCTGCACAGCCTGAGAAACTGAGGGCGGCTCCGGAAAAGCCTTGTAAAAACAAGGGCGCGGGGGTATACTGGACCGACATTCTTTTATGTGGAGGCACTAATGAAAGAAGCCTTAAAAAGGCACGGGGCCCTGGCCCTGGCCCTTATCATCATAAGCGCCGTCTGCCTTATGTTCTCATACAGGAAGTCCGGCATGTTCATAGACGAGATATACACCTATGGCCTTTCCAACAGCCATTACGCCCCATTTTTAGGCGACGTGAAGGACGGAGACCTGGTGGGCAAGCTGATGACCAGGCAGGAGCTTCTGGACTATGTGATGGTAAACCCCGGGGAGGGCTTCGACTTTGGCTCGGTGTACTATAACCAGGTGAACGACGTGCACCCGCCCCTGTACTACTGGCTTTTCAATATCGCCTCCTCCCTCACCCCCGGGGTCTTCAGCAAGTGGACCGGGCTCATCCTGGACTATCTCATTTTCCTGGGCGCCCTGTTCTGCCTGTACAGGCTGGTGCTGAAGCTTTTCGGCAGCGTGTACAGCGCCGTGGCCGCCGTGTGCCTCTATGGGCTGAGCGGGGCGGGGCTCTCCACCATGCTCATGATACGCATGTATGTGCTGCTCACAGCCCTTACGCTGCTGCTGGCTCTGCTGGTTTTAAAGCTCATGCGGGAGAAGGAGCTGCGGCTCTGCCCCCTGGTGGGCCTTTGCGTCTTTCTGGGGCTGATGACCCAGTATTATTTCGTGTTCTATGCCTTTTTCCTCTGCGGCGTCTATGTTATATACGCCCTGGTCAAAAAGGAATATAAAAGCCTGGGGCTTTTCTGCCTCTGCGCGGTGGGCGGCGTGCTGCTGCTGCCGCTGGTCTTTCCCGCCTGCATCAGCCATCTTTTCGCGGAGAATCTGGTCTCCGGCGCCACCGCTCTTGAAAACATTAAAAACATCTCCCAGTATCCGGGGCGGATAATGATCTTTTTGAAAGGGACTCTCAGCGGGCTCAAGGCCGGGGTGTATCTCTCAATGGCTCTCGCTGTGGTCCTGCTCTTCCTTTGGGGCAGGCTGGCCCGGGCAAAACAGGCGGGCAGGCTCCGGCTGGACGCGCTTCTGCTCATCGCCCCGGCTGTGGCGGCGCTCATTCTGATAGCGCTCATCTCCCCGGTGAGCGAGCTGCGCTATGTATATAATCTCATGCCCATCTTCGCTCTGGTCCCCGCCCTGTTCATCCACCTGCTGGAGGAGAGTCTGGGCGGCTTCCCCCGGGCTGGGCTGTGGAAGAATCTGGGCCTGCTCTGCGTGATGGGGCTGAGCCTTCTTGTGGCCCGCAGCGCCCCTCCCCAGTATCTCTATCCCGAGTATCGGGACTATGACCTTATGCTGGCCCCATATCAGCAGTCCCCCTGCGTCTACATGACGGACAACTTCTTCCAGCCCATAACCCAGGACCTGCTCCAGCTCATGAATTTCGAGGAATTTTTCATGACGGACAGGGCGGACTCCCCGGCCCTCCGCGAATATCTCGCCGGCCACGGCTGGGAGGAGTGCGTGGTATATATAGACACCAGCGCCTTCTGGTCCAGCGGCTTCGTGCCGGAGGAGATGCTGCCGGAACTCATCGCCGCCACGGATTATACCGGCTGGGAGCCGCTCTATTCAAACCAGCTCTCCGCCGCCTTTCTGCTTACCAAAAATCAGTGACCCTGGGAGGGATAACAGATGCTTTCCATTATTTTACCGGCCTATAACGAGGAAAAAATGATAGCCGCCGCCGCAGAAGTCATATCCGGCCTCATGGACGAGGCCAGGATCCAGCACCAGCTCCTTTTTGTGGACGACGGCTCCCGGGACAATACCTGGCAGGAGATACAGCTTGCCGCGGAGAGGGACAGCCGGGTGACGGGTCTTCACTTCAGCCGCAATTTCGGCAAGGAGGCCGCCATGTTCGCCGGCCTTGAGCGGGCGGCCGGTGACTGCTGCGTGGTCCTCGACTGCGACCTCCAGCACCCGCCTGAGAAAATAGTAGAGATGTACAGGCTCTGGGAAGAGGGCTATGAGGTGGTCGAGGGCATAAAGGAGGACCGGGGCGAGGAGAGCGCTTTCCACCGCTTTGCCGCCGGCAGCTTCTACAGCCTTATAAGCCGGGCCACGGGCATGGACATGTCCTCCTCCTCCGACTTTAAGCTCCTTGACCGGAAAGTTGTGGACGCGCTGAACCAGATGCCGGAGAGAAACGTGTTCTTCCGGGCCCTGTCCTTCTGGGTGGGCTTTAAGCGGGCCACAGTCAGCTACCGGGTGCGGGAGCGCGTGGCCGGTGAGAGCAAGTGGTCCACCCGTTCGCTTATAAAATATGCAGTGAGCAACATCGGCTCCTTCTCCTCCGCGCCGCTGCACATCATCACCCTGCTCGGCACCCTGATGCTGGTCATGTCCTTCGTGCTGGGTATCATATCCCTGGTGCAGAAGATAACGGGCCAGGCCCTTGGAGGCTTTACCACGGTCATCCTGATACTGCTCTTCTCAAGCAGCGTCATCATGATAAGCCTGGGCATAATAGGCTATTACATCGCCCGGATATACGACGAGATAAAGGGCAGGCCCAGGTACATCATCTCTCAAAGCTGCGGAGGGCAGAGCGATGGCGAATAAAAATGACCAGAGCCCGCTGAAGGCTTTTCTCGCCCGTTTTTTTGACAGGACCTTCTGGAAATTCATTCTGGTGGGCCTTGTGAACACCCTCTTCGGCACGGGGATAATGTTCCTGCTGTATAACCTGGCCTTTAAAAACTATCACGACAGCAGCTGGGCCTATTGGGTCTCCAGCGCCGCGAACTATGTTCTGGGCAGCATACTCAGCTACTTCCTCAACAAGCGCTTCACCTTTAAAAACAAGGCCGCCGCCGGGAAGACCATGCTCCCCTTCGTCATAAATATAAGCCTCTGCTATCTCCTGGCCTACGGCGGGGCAAAGCCCCTGGCAAGGCTCATTTTCTCCGGCCTTTCAGCCACAGCCCAGGACAATCTGGCCATGCTCGCCGGCATGTGCTTCTTTGTGGCCCTGAACTATATTGGGCAGCGCTTCTTCGTCTTCAAAGCTTCCCGCCAGGACAGCGGCGAAGGCTGAAAGCCCACAGTCCACACACAAGGATCATCAGCGCGCCCCGAAAACCTGACACGGTTTTCGGGGCGCGCTGTCGCTGTTGTTTATGCTCTCACCGGCCAGGCAAATATGTTCAGGCAAATTTTTTCTCTTGATTTTCTCTTTTTAAGATATTATAATATAGTAAAATATCTTAAAAGGAGTTATATTCAAGGATGAAGCCGGACAGGATATACATGTGCATAGATCTGAAGTCCTTTTACGCCTCGGTAGAGTGCGTGGAGCGGGGGCTTGACCCGATGAAGGCGCGGCTTGTGGTAGCGGACCCGGAGCGCTCGGAAAAGACCATCTGCCTCGCGGTGAGCCCGGCAATGAAGGCTCTGGGAGTAAAGAACCGCTGCCGGGTCTTTGAGATACCGAAATATCTGGACTATATCATGGCTGTGCCCAGGATGGCCCTGTATCAGGAATACTCCGCCCGGGTGTACTCCGTGTATCTGCGGCATATCGCCCCGGAGGATATCCATGTTTACTCCATTGACGAGGTATTCATGGACATCACAGACTATCTGAGCCCCTGGGGAGGCAGTCCACTGGCCTTTGCCCGGGGCATTCGGAGGGAGGTGCTTGAGAGCACCGGGCTGTACAGCGCCTGCGGTCTGGGGGAGAATCTGTATCTGGCCAAGATCGCCATGGATATGATCTCAAAACGCAGCCGGGAGGGCATTGGCCTGCTCAGCCAGGCCAGCTACAGGCGGCTCCTCTGGGATCACCGGCCCATAAGCGATTTCTGGCAGATAGGTCCCGGCATCCAGGCCCGGCTTCAGCGCCTTGGGATAAGCAGCATGGGCGAACTGGCCCGGGCCAAGGAGGAGCCCCTGTACAAATGCTTCGGCGTGGACGCGGAACTGCTGATAGACCACGCCTGGGGCCGGGAGAGCGTCGGCATGAGAGAGCTTAAAAGCTACAGGCCCAAAAGCTCCAGCCTTAGCTCCGGCCAGGTCCTCCCCCGGGACTACAGCTTCGACGAGGGGCGGGTGATAGTGCGGGAGATGGCGGAGGCCCTGGCGCTGGAGCTCTTCAGCAGGGGCCTTGGCGCCCGCCGGGCCGGGCTGAGCCTTGGCTATTCCTCCGCCTCCCGGCTGAGAACTTCATGTGGGGGCCTGTCTCTTGAAACGCCCTGCGCCTCGGTAAAGGAGCTGACCCGGGGCTTTGAAAAGATATATTTCGACATTGGGGAGAGGCGCGGTCAACTGCGCCGGGTAAATATCACGCTGGAACGTCTGTCCCCCCTGGACTGTCATCAGTATGATATGTTCAGCGGGACGGAGGAGCAGGAGCGCCAGTTTGAGCTGCAGCGGGCCATCCTGGGGATAAAGGAAAAATACGGCGGCGGCAGTATATTCCGCTGCCTTGACCTTACGGAGGCCGCCACCGCCCTTGAACGCAGCCGGCAGATAGGAGGACACAAGGCATGAGAGAACGCATGGACAGGGAACTGCGGGCCAAGCAGTTCATGCCCTTCTCGCCTCTAAGAGGCTATGAGGAGCTTATCCGCCAGCGGGGGCTAAGCCCCGCCCCAAGGATCGTGCTGGGTGAAGACGCCCAGGCGGAGCTGGACGAAAGACTTCGCGAACTTGCCCCCGGGGACCAGGTCCGGGCCCGGCACTATAAAAACGGCCAATATACCGACAGTCTCGGCCACTTCCTGGGCCTGGACCCCCTCCGCCGCTTCATCACAATAGACGCCGAGCGCATATCCTTCCCCGACCTCATCGAATTAGAGCGCCTGTGACCCCCCATCGAGTTGGCCCATCGAATTGGTACCGACAGACTTTAGTGCAGCTATGGTTTGCGTGAGGGTGGTATAGTGCGGCAAGGCCCTGGTGCCTCATGTCTCGTGCTGTTGCTTCTCCAACTTCTGCCGCAACTCCCTCTCGGCCCATAGCCTCCCCAAATCAAAGCCCAGCGAAGCGGGTTTGATTTGGATAAGGAAGAAGGAGCCGACGGATATGCAGCTTGGGGCAAGGCCACAAGCGGAATGCAGTCGACTTCTTCTGACGTTGCCGCAACTCCCTCAGTCGGCTCCGCCCATAGCCTCCCTCCTCGAGGGAGGTGGCGCGGCGCAAGCCGTGCCGGAGGGAGTTATGCGCAGCTATGGCTTGCGGAAGGGTGATATAGAGCGGCAGGGGTGGAAGCGTCTTATCCAAGGCTGGCAGTCGCCCGGCTACAGGAGCAACTCCCTCAGTCGGCTACGCCGACAGCTCCCTCAGGGAGGGAGCCCAGGACGACTCCCCGTCTCCCCAAATCAAAGCCCAGCGGAGCGGGTTTGATTTGGATAAGGAAGAAGGAGCCGACGGATATGCAGCTTGGGGCAAGGCCACAAGCGGAATGAAGTCGGCTTCTTCTGACGCCGCTGACAGCCCCCTCGAAGAGGGCGCCAAGGGGACAAAAAATCCCGCCCTAAAGGGCGGGATCTTCTGTTTCTGTTGTTTATCC
>DBGBEC010000236.1:0-13119 GCA_048477415.1 Candidatus Limivicinus sp.
GAAGGACATCGCCTCAAGCCTGCTCATTGTCAGCGCCGTTATGATGCCGGTCCACGCCTTTACAAACTGCTGCTATTTCACACTTCGCTCCGGCGGAAAGACCATAATAACCTTTGTGTTCGACTGCGCTTTCGTCTGGGTGCTGTCCATTCCCCTGGCCTTTGTCCTGTCGCGGTTTACGGGGCTGGATATCCTGCCCATGTTCATTGCCGTCCAGGCTCTTGACATTGTAAAATGCCTTATAGGCTTCTACCTGGTGAAAAAGCGCAAATGGGTGATAAACCTGGTGTCGGTCTGAGCGGGACCTCTTAAGTTTCTTAATTTTACCCTCCTGCCCTTGAAGCCCACGGAAAATATGTTAGAATATGCTTGTCAGTCCCGGCTGGGCCTGCGGCAGCTTCTGCCCCGGAAGGGGAAGGGGGCCGCCCCGCCGCAAAGACTGGCCTGTTGTAAGATGTGTGTGACGTCAAAATGGAGGTATTTTGAATGAAACTAAAATTTGGTCGCGTTCTGGCGGTGGCGCTTGTGCTGTGCCTGGCTCTCAGCCTGATCCCCGCCGCCTATGCCGCGGAAGCAATCATTACAGACCCTGCCCCGGCGGATGACCCTGCCCCGTTGAATGACCCGGCCCCGACGGGCGACCCGGAACCGAGCTACGAAATAAGCTTTGATACGAACGGCGGCGAGGCTATAGAGCCCATGACCGTCAAAAACGGCGAACGGTACGAATTCCCTAACTCCGCTCTGGAGGGCTTCAGCCAGGAGGGCTGGTACACCGAGGACGGCACCTTGTATGTCAAGAGCGGCAAGTCCAAGGAGATAACAGGCGTTACCGCCGACTTTACGCTCACCATGAAGCGCAGTCTGCTTGAGCCCACTGGCAGGATAGTTGTTGACCCGGCTGGAAGCGCCCCCGGACAGAGGACCCTGAGCTTCAGCATGACCGAGGCCTCCGGCATAGTTTACAGCTATGAGTGGACCAAGACCGAGGGTGAAGGGAGCGACGCTGCAAAGATCATCGGTACCGAGAAGACCCTGAGCATTGCCGGAAACGTCAGCGACAGCGGCACCTACCTCCTCAAGGTCACTGCCAAGCAGGACCCTGCCGGCACAGTTAAGGTGGATGCCGCTGCTGTCAGCGCCGGATTTGAGGTGGAGGTGAAGATCACCCCTCTTGCCAACACTCTGGAGTATGACCCCAACGGCGGGACCGGCGGCCCGGTGAATAATTTCAGCAACGGCATAACTCTCACCGTGCAGAGCTCCCAGCCCAGCAGGGAAGGCTATAGCTTCACCGGCTGGAACACCGCCGCCGACGGCAGCGGCGACGCCTATAACGGCGGCCAGAGCTACACCTTTGCCGACAGCACCAACAACAACGGCAACGGCGGCATGAAGACCCTGCTCTATGCCCAGTGGAAGGCCAACAGCTATACCCTGAGCTTTGATCCTGCCGGCGGCAGCGCGGCCGACAGCAAGACCGTAACCTACGACGCGGCCCTGGGCGAGCTCCCTGTATCCACCAGGGAAGGCTACAGCTTCCTCGGCTGGTACGACGCCAACGGGAACAAGCTCAGCGCGGACAGCCTGTACAAGCTGGCAGGCAGCGGTGTGGCGACTGCCAGGTGGCAGGCTCTTGAATACACTATCACCTTCGACTATAACGGCGCCGAGAAGGGCGTAGAGACCATGAAGGTAGTGTATGGCGAGCCTATAGGCACCCTGCCCTATCCCTCCAACGGCAACAAGATATTTGCCGGCTGGTATGACGCGGAGTATCAGCCCGTCCGCGCCGGTGATATCTACGACATAGCCGGTGACAGCACCCTGAAAGCCGGCTGGGTCGATCCCGCCTCCGCCCCCAAGACCGGGGACGACAGCGGCCTTGCCCTTTGGCTTGGGCTGATGACAGCCTCCGCCCTCCTGGCCGGAGGAGCGGTCCTGAAGCTCCGCAAAGGCAAGCAGAACTAAACAGCCGAATTTAGGATATGAGCCCCGGGAAGCGGCAGCTTCCCGGGGCTTGTTCCCGCTGTCGGCCCGTCCCTGCGGTCGACAGCAATATTTATACAAGGAAGACATTCCTCTGTTTATGCTTTTCCGCCGGGGGCGGAGCCGGGAAGCGGCAAAACCGGGGGCAGACGCGGCTGCCCCCGGTGAATGCTGTGTGCTGTATCAGGCCCAGGCGGGATCTATTTCTTGGCCTCGTGGGTGAAACAGATCTCCACGCCCATTTTGAGCTTTTCGGAATAGTGGCCGTAGTGGAGCTTGCCATTTTCAGTGTCGGCAAGGGTGCGGTCGAGCAGATCCTCGTCTGTGAACCTCTCGCCGAAGGCAGCGCCCCAGTCTCTTAAATAGAGAATGGCCGGGGCCAGGAGCTTTCCAGCCTCTGTAAGGCTGTATTCCACACGCATGGGCTTTTCGTCATATTCCATGCGGTTTATTATCTTGGCCGATTCCAGCTCTGTAAGCTGCTGGGCAAACATCTTGTGGGAGATATCCCATGGGATCTTCCTTTTCAGTTCCCCATATCTGCATACGCCCTCCGGGGCTGAATAGAGATACCATATGATAAACGGCTTCCATTTGCCGCTTATGTTGTTGAACACAAAACTAAGACTGCAACTGTTTAGATCGTTTTTATCCAACAGCATTTATTGTCCCCCTTTTTAAAATGAAGCCGTGCTCTGCACAGGGATAATACCTGATCTCCGGCAATTTCTTCGCTCTTATGACATTGTAATGTTAGCATATTATCAAAAAATGTCAAGTGATATTTGCAATATCACTTGACATTTTTGGCTGAGCGTTTGAATATGCCTGGCCTTATGGAGAACTATATTCTCAGATAGCGTTGCCGGCGTCAAAGCCCTCGCGGATATTTTTATAGCCGTTCTTGGCGGAGGAGGCGTCGCCGACTACCACGACCTTGCAGCCGCAGCCTTCCAGCTCCTTCTCCAAGGGGTTGTAGCTTCTCACGCCCATGGCGTTTACTACCATGTCAACCCTGTTGAACTCCACGCTCTCGCCGTACTGCTCGGCATAGACGGTGTTCTCGCCCACGCGGGTGAGCTTGGTGTTGGTGTGGACCTTTATGCCGTGTTTCTTTATCTCGTTCATGAGGCAGAGCTTGGGCTGGGCCACAGCGTCGGTGATTATTTCGGGAGCCATCTCTATGATGGTCACGTTGCAGCCCTGAACGGCCAGGAACACGGCGGTCTCGGCACCGGTCATGCCGCCGCCGACTACAACGGCGTTCTTGCCATAGAGGGTGCGGCCGCGCAGGACCTCGATGGCGGTCTTTACGAGCTCTCTGTTGTCAAGGCCGGGGATGGGCAGGAACATGGGGTTGCTGCCGGTGGCCAGGATAACGGCGTCGGGCTTCTCGCTCTCTACTATTTCCCGGGTGAGGGGAGTGTTGAGGCGCAGCTCCACATTGTACTTTTTCATCTGAAGCCTGTAGTTCACCAGCAGGGACTGATACTCGGTCTTTCCCGGAGGTGTGGCAGCAGCCAGCCACTGGCCGCCTATCTCGTCGGAGGCCTCGAACACGGTGACATGGTGGCCCCTCTCGGCAGCGCCGTAGGCGGCGGACAGACCGGCGACGCCGGCACCGGCGACGAAGACCTTCTTGGGCTCCTTCACGGGGGAGAGATCATACACGGTCTCGCGGCAGGTGTGGGGGTTGGCGATGCAGTTGACCCTGTTGCCAACGGCGGTCTCGCCGGTGCAGCCCTGGTTGCAGCCTATGCAGTGGATTATCTCTTCCACACGGCCCTCCTTGGCCTTGTTGGGCAGCTCGGGGTCGGCAAGGGAGGCCCTGGCCATGGCCACGAAGTCGGCCTTGCCGTCGCTGAGCATGGCCTCGGTCATGTATATGTCATTGTATCTGCCGACAGCGATAACGGGGATGTTGACAGAGGCCTTGATGGCCGCGGCATTGCCGGAATAGTTCATAACGGGGATGAAGCCCGGGGCGATGATGGCCTGCTTGGAGGCATAGGTGCCCTGGGTGCAGTGCAGCGCGTCAACGCCCGCGTCCTCAAGCATCTTCGCCATGACTATGGCCTCGGCAAGCTCTATGCCGCCGTCCATATAGTCGTTGGTGTTCATGCGGAACACGATGGGGAAATCCTCGCCCACCACTTCTCTGACGGCCTGGACGATCTCGATGGGGAAGCGCATCCTGTTGATAAGGGTGCCGCCATACTCGTCGTTGCGCTTGTTGGAGAAGGGGGACATGAACTGGTTTATAAGATAGCCGTGAGCGCCGTGGATCTCAACGCAGTCAAAGCCGCACTCCTTGACCCTTCTGGCGCACTGGGCATAGGCCTTCACCAGCTCGCGGACCTCCTCGGTGCTCAGGGCCCGGGGAACATAGGGCATGGTGGGCTCTTTTATGGCGGAGGGGGCAACGGGATGGGTGTTATAGGCCTTCAGGGTGCGCTCGCGGCCCGCGTGATATATCTGAGCGCCCATGAGCCCGCCGGCGGCGTGGACCCTGCGGACGGTCTCGGTCCAGGCCGGGATCTGGCTGTCGTTCCAGAGAGAGCCAACGACCGGGTCGCAGCCCGCGTCAACAGTGACGCCCAGGTCTTCCGTGAATATCAGACCCCAGCCGCCCCGGGCCTTTGCCTCAAGGTAGCAGGTAACTTCTTCGTTGGGGGTGCCGTCATCGTTGCCCAGGTGGGAAGACATGGCGCTGACGATCAGCCGGTTCTTTATCTCGAGCTTGCCGATCTTGCCGGGCTCAAACACTTTGTTCAGTTTCATACAACAAATTACCTCCGCTGTAAAATTCTAATGCTTTTCCCTTAAGAAATTGATAAAAAAATGATTTACGATGTAATAATGCCAAATTTGCGCCAGAAAATCAATTACGCACTTATTTGTGTGTGACAACAAACAGGTAAGTACGCACAAAAAGGTGCATATTGACTTTTTAACGATAAAATATTAACATTGACGCTGCTAAGGGATAAAGGAGTCTTTTCCCCCAAATGGAAAAGCTGAAAAAACAGGGAAAGGTTGATTGGAAAATGCGTAAATTCAGTAAAATAGCGGTATGTATTCTGTCGCTTGTTCTTGTCGTCGCCTGCCTGGCGGGCTGCGGCTCGACCGCGGCGGGGACAGAGGGAAGCAGCGGGAAGAAGTATAACTTTGTGTATCAGTGCGCCTGGGCTGCCGGCGGCGGTCCTTTCAAATATGCTTCCGAGCTGTCAGAGGCCATCGTGTCCTGCTCCGGCGGGCGCGTGACCATGGACTGTCTGGCCACGAACTCCGTCGTCTCCACCATGGACATGCTCCAGGCCGTATCCAGCGGTACCGTGGACTGCATACAGACCTGTTCCACCAACTTCTCTGACGACAGCCTGGGCATTCTCAGCACCATCCCTGTAGGCATGACCTATGAGGAGTATCTGGGCTGGTATCTGGGCGGCGAGGGCCAGGAGATCCTCAACGAGGTCATGGGCCAGTTTGCCGACAACGTGGTGGTTTTCCCCTGCGGCCTGGTAGACTCCGAGATACTTTATCACTCCAGAGTTCCCATTACCTGCCTTGACGATATAAAGGGTCTTAAGATCCGCGGCGTCTCCGACTGGGCCGCTATCCAGACAGAGCTTGGGGCTTCTGTGGTCTCCATGGACGGCAGCGAATGCTACGAGGCTCTTTCCAGAGGCACCATCGACGCCTGCGAATACTCCAGCCCCGCCACCAACTGGCCCGCCGGCCTGCACGAGGTGGCCCCCTATATGACGGTCCCCGGCATCCACAACAGCAGCGCGGCCTATCTCTTCATCATGAACAAGAACGTGTGGGACGGCCTGGACGAGCAGATCCAGAACATCATCAAGCTCTCCTGCACCGCCATGATGGCCCAGAACTGGGCCGAGGACCGGGTAGCCAACGCCGAGGCCTGGGCAATGTATGAGGAGCTGGCCGAGCAGGGCAAGCTCACCATCAACAGGCTCCCCGACGAGGATATAGCGCTCATCAAGGAGACCGCCGCAGCCTACTACGAGAAAAAGTGCGAGGAGAACCCCCTCTTTGCCCGGGTGTACGAGTCACAGATGGCCTATATCGAGGCTACCGAGAGCTGGAACGCTGCGGTCAACACCGACTGAGCAAAAGCCCCGGGTATACTGTAGAAAAATAAACGGCATTGGCGGGCCGGCAGCGCCGTATCTGCCGATGCCGTGTTGATCAGAGGCGATATATTTAATGAATAAACAAGGATCTTCAAAGGAAAAGTCCGGCGGATTTCTGGATGGGTATATAAACTTCGCCGAGAAGCTGTCTGGCCTCTCCGGGCTCGCGGCGGCATATCTGCTTGTGCCGCTGGTGATAGTGTTCCTGATAGAGATAGTGTCCAGAAACGTTTTCAACAGCCCTACCACCTGGGCCTACGGTCTGTCCTATATAATCGGCGGCTGTGCCGCGGTGCTGGGCTTTGGCTATGCCCTGAAGGAGGGCGTTATGGTGCGGATAGACGTGCTGTACAGCCATCTGCCTGAAAAGACCAAGTGCATTCTTGACCTGGTGCTTTTCGTCGTGCTGTTTCTGCCCCTGCTGCTGGGCGCAAGCTATGAGTGCGTGATAAACGCGATCAGCTCCGTCTCCAGCATGGAGATACTCAGCACCGGCTCCTGGAACGCGCCTATCTGGCCCACAAAGATAGTAATGGCCATAAGCCTTATCATCCTCACCATGCAGGGCCTGGCCGAAGTGTGCAAGGTGATAAAGCGGCTCAAAGCTGTGGGAAAGGAGGCCTGAGCAGATGGACGGTTTGACTATTGCCATTATAATGGGCGTTATGCTCCTGGCGTTTATCTTTTCTGGATATTACCTTTTCGCGGCTTTGGGCGGCGTCGCCATAATCTCCGGCCTTTTGTTCTGGGGCCCGGATGTGTTCCAGCTCACATTCTTCAGCATTTTCAAATATTGCAAGGACTACAGCCTTTTGGCTGTGCCCCTCTTCGTGCTGATGGGGCAGCTTTTGAACCAATCCGGCGTGGCGGGGCGGCTGTTTGACAACCTGTCTCTGGCGCTGGGCAAGCAGCGGGGCGGCATAGCCATCGCCGCGACCCTTATCGCCATCCTCTTTGCCGCCACCACCGGCATTGTTGGCGCTTCCGTCACCTCCATGGGCCTTCTGTTCACAAAGCCCATGCTGGACGCCAAATATAACAAATCCCTTACCTCCGGCGTTATAATATCCGGCGGTACGCTGGGCATTCTCATTCCCCCCAGCATTATGCTGGTGTTCATGGGCTCTGCCGGCAACGTGTCCGTGGGCAAGCTGTTCTATGGGGCGATGATCCCCGGCCTGCTGCTGGGCGTGGCATATATAGTTTACGTCAAGATCGTGGCCATCGTCAAGAAGGATTATGCGCCTCCCATGCCCGAAGAAGAGCTGAAAAAATACAGCAAGTGGCAGATCGCCAAGGGCTGCATCATAAACGTGCTCCCGGTGGCGCTTGTGATATTCTCTGTGCTGGGCGCGATATGGCTGGGCTGGTGCCCCGCCACGGAGGCCGCCGCTCTGGGCGTGATCGCCTCCTTCCTGATAGCGCTCTGCACCCGCTCTATAAACGCAAAGGTCATAAAGAACACGCTTATCGAGTCTATTAAGCTGACGAGCATGGTCTATGCCATCTCCGCCTTCGGCAACCTCTTTGTCACGGTGTTCATGCGCCTGGGATGCAGCAGCGCCGTTACGGCCCTCTTTACCAGCCTGCCTCTGGGCAAGTGGGGAATGTTTGCCATAATGATGGGCGTTATATTCCTTCTGGGCTTCCTGATGGACTGGATAGCGGTGTGCATGATAACCATACCCATCTTCCTGCCTATCGCCACCTCCATCGGCTTTGACGCCTGCTATTTCCTGAGCATGATGGCTCTCATCATGCAGACAGCCTTCCTCTCGCCGCCCATGGCCGCCTCCATCTTCTATTTCCAGGGTGTGGCCGGGGACAAGATAAGCACATCGGAGACTATAAAGGGAGTGTGGCCCTTCATGGGCATACAGCTTGCGGTGTTCCTGCTCTGCACCCTGTTCCCCGGAATAGTCACCTGGCTGCCCAGCATGATCGTAGCATAAGTCACAAAACGCGCAAAATACCCCGGTCTCCTCAATGGGGGCCGGGGAAAATTTATATTCAGAAAGGAAAAGAACCATGGCTACTTTGGAAGAACTTGAAAGAAGGATACAGATCCAGGAGGACATCAGGGCCATCGAGCGGCTCCAGGCCGACTATTGGGATTGCCTGGACAAAAAAGACTGGCCGGGCCTTCGCGCCTGCTTTACCGATGACTTTGTGTTCATCAATAACACCACCGGCGGCCGCTATGCAGGCGGCGATGGTATGCTCGAGACCATGAAGGCCAAGTTCACCGAGAATGTTACCTCCAGCCACCATGGCCACCATCACTGGGTCGAGATACAGTCCGAGGACCGGGCGATAGCTCACTGGGCCCTCCAGGACGACCTCTACGACGCGGTAAACGGCGGCGAATTCGTCGGCCGGGCGCACTATGACAATAAATACATCAAGCTGGACGGCCGCTGGTACTGCACAGAAATGTCCCTCACCTATCTGAGAGGCGAGGGCAACATAAAGAAGAGATACAACGACAGCGCCAACGCCTACAAAGTCTTCATGATGTAAGCTCCCGCCCCAGGCCCCCTCTACAAGGGAGCAAACAACAGCGCATGGGTCAATGCCCATGCGCTGTTTTATCATATGTGGTTTAACTCAGGCAATGCCGAACAGGGCGCAGAGACCCATGTAGAGCAGGGCGCGGCCCAGGGTGAGGGCAACGGTGAGGGCGAAGATAACAGGGAAGTACACATCCTTGAACTTCACACCGGCGACGGTGCACTCGGTCTGGAGGAAGCCGGCGTTGGGCAGGGAGTCAAGGCCGAGAGAGGCAAAGACTGTGGTCCTGTGGAAAGCGGCGGCATTGGTGAGAGTGGCGGCCTGCTGCAGCACGGGGGCGGCAAGGACCAGACCGGCGGAGGAGGAACCGGCGATACCGGCGATAAGGTTGGTGGCAACGAAGGTTATCATGAGGGGGCTGCCCTGATAGGACAGGATGCTCTCAACGGCCTTGGCGTAGCCGGGGCAGTTCTGAACAACGGCTCCGAAACCAACTATGGCGGCAGCGTTGATGATGGTGGTAAGGCTCATGCTTATGGAGTCAGCCATGACCTTGCGGTTGCTCTCCCAGTTGCGGGGCATGTACTTGAACTGGAGGATGACAACAGCCACAACGCCGCAGAGCAGGGCAAACTCTACCTTGGCCTTGAAGATGTTCAGAACAAGGATGGGGATAAGCATGGGGATGAGGGAGAGCAGCCAGTGAGGACCGTTGGCGGCGTCGTCCAGATCCCTCTCGTCCTCAACGGCACCGGTGCCGTAAGCAGGGGCGTAGCCCAGACCCTTGGAGGCCAGGCGGCGCTCATACCACTTGATATAGAGCATACCAACGACCACGAACACGATGTTCACGAACAGGGCCAGCATGCCGCCGGCGCCGACAGTGGTGCCGAAGTAGTCCGCGCAGAGCACGTTGTTGGTAACAGGCACCCAGGGCAGGGCGAGACCCAGGTTAAGACCCAGGGAGAAACCGGCGATAACGGCTGCACGGTTCACGTTGGCCTTGCGGCAGAGCTTGAGAGCGATGGGGTAGACGATGAAGATGGTGACAAAGCTGGAAACGCCGGCAGCGGCGAGGATGGTGGTGAAAACGCAGACGCCGAGAGAGATGTTCTTGGGTCCGACCCACTTGAGGATTACGCGGGCAAGGCTGTCCGCGCCGCCTGTGGCCTCAAGCAGCTTTCCGAAGAGAGCGCCCAGGGTGAACAGGATCAGCCAGGACTTGGCAAAGCCGACGAGACCGCCCATATAGGTGTCAAGAAGACCTTCGTAGATGGGCATCTTGTATATAACAAGAAGAATGACAGAGCAGAGAATACCGCTGACCAGGGTAGGAACGTTCTTAAAGCAAAGAAGGCCTATCAGCAGCACGGCTGCTACAAGAATCACAATATCCATTTTTTAACTCCCAATGTATTATTTTTGAATAGAAAAATAATATGATCGGGCGCTGAGCTAAGGCGGGCAGTTCAGAAAACTCCATGTTCCCCCAAACATTTTTCCGGAGCCTTCCTCTGCCGAGTGTACCCGCAGGATATTCGCCGAATATCAGCGGGCCGAATCAACAAAGTGAAAAACTGAAAAGCGCTGATTCAGACGAAAACGCTCTTCAGGTAAGGCCCCATTATCTCATGAAGCCTCACATGCATGTCAAAGGCGCCCTTTGAAAGGCACCAGTCAAAGGCAATGCCCTTGATGATAGTGACCAGGACCTCTTTGCAGTGGGAAACGCCTATGCCCTTTTTCAGCAGCCCGAGGTGGTGAGCCTCGGCCACGCAGTCGCCGGGGTATCGGCTGATATTTCCCGGGCTGAGATTATCCCTCAGCCTCAGGTCCAGAGAATAGTTGTTAGTGGAGTAAAAGTTTGAGCAGAAGTCGAGCCCCATGAAGACCATGTAGTCCGACCAGTAACAATAGAACTTGATTATCCTCTCCGGAATGCTCAGACCCTCCATCGCGGCCTCAAAACCGTTGGCATAGCAGAATTTTGAAAAATTCTCATCCACATAATAGGTAAGAAGCTCTTCTTTTGTTTTGAAGTGATAGAAAAAAGTGCCGTTGGATATCCCGGCCACTGAGCAGATGTTGCTCACAGTGAGATAGGCATAGCCCTTTTTCTTCAGGATCTCCGCCGCGGCCTTTATAATGCTGTTTTTCGTGTTCTTTGTCTGTACGGCTCTGGGGACCGTCATCTTCACAGCCGGGCTGCCCATTCACACTCCCTCCAGTGCATGTAGAGTACGCTCTATTTATAGCACTTTTTTAACAAACTGTAAAGTGCTTTTTTCCCTGTTTTCGTTTTTTTTCAGGTAATCGGCGCTTTGTACAAAAAACGGCAAAAAACTTTGTCAAAAAAATGTGCAGATTTTTTGTTGACATTTTGTCAAAGCTGGTTTATATTCTCCGTAGAGTGTACTCTATGGACGCACCCCCATGCGGCCATGCCAAACGAGCGATCCATATGCCTTTTTAAGAAAGAGGAGAAATGTTATGCACAATTCAGATAGGTTTGCGGGAAAGGTCGCCGTCATAACCGGCGGTACCTCCGGCATAGGCCGGGCTATAGTCGATCAGTTTGTAAGAGAGGGCGGCAGGATAGTTATCGGCGCCCGGAATCCTGAGCCCTTTGAGGCCATCGTGAACGAGCTTGGCAGCGACAAGGTCTATTGCCAGGTGTGCGACCAGTCCGTTCGCGCCCAGGTAGACGCCCTGATCCAGGCCGCCTATGACAAGTTCGGCGCTCTTGACGTTGTGTTCGGCAACGCCGGCATAAACCTGTTCCAGGACTTCCTCGAAGTGAGCGAGGAGGACCACGACAAGATAATAAAGAACAACTACTACGGCGCTTTCAATGTCACTCAGGCTGCCGGACGCGCCTTTGTGGCCCACGGGACTCCCGGCGCTATCGTAAACACCGCCTCCATCAACTGCCGCGTCGCCTGCCCCAACTCCACTCCCTATGCCGCCAGCAAGGGCGCTATAAAGATGATGTCTCAGGGCGCCGCAGTCGAGCTTGCCCAGTATGGTATCCGTGTCAACTGCGTGGCCCCCGGCTCTACCGATACCCCCATGGTCAAGGATTCTGCCCGCGAGCGCTTCCCGACCTACACCGCGCCCAAGCTCATACTTCCCCGCCAGGCCTCTCCCGCCGAGCCTGCGGCTGTTGCCTGCTTCCTCGCCTCTGACGAGGCCTCCTATGTGACCGGCGAGATATATTACTGCGTCGGCGGCTGGGGACTGAAGTGATTTTGTAAACGCGTAAGATCAGCATAAAATTGATTGCGAGGTTATAATATGAAACTTACAAGAGAACAGTGGAAGGAAATTTCCGACCGGGTGGTCATGCTCTGCCGCCCCACTCAGAATCCTATCGCGATGAAGTTCATCCGCACCCAGGAAGAGTTCGACGCCATCGCCGACCTTCAGTACTGCGAGAACAAGGCCTCCACCTGCAAGCTGATGGGCATGGCCGCCCACTTCCCCGGGAACTTTGCCCTGACCCGCGACCATTTCTCCGGCGTGTACTGCGCCACCAATAACGGCTGCTACCCCATAACCGAGGAGTGGCTCACCGGCGAGCATATCGCCAAGTACCCCCTCTGCTGGCACCACAACGTGGCCGATTCCAAGAAGCACACCGACGAGAACGTTAAGGTCCTCCCCAAGGAGCCCTACATAGGCATTGCCGCCGCCAACCTGGCCTTCTGCAACATAGAGGAGCCCGATGTCATAGCTCTGCGCCTGCCCACTCAGGCCGCCTATCATCTGCTGGCCGGCTATGTAGAGAGCGACTATGAGAAGCTGTACTTCTCCTTCAGCGGCGAGTCCAACTGCATCGACACCTGGATGGAGACCCTGATGAACAAGAAGATCGGCCTGGGTCTTGGCTGCCGCGGCGACAGAGGCACCGGAGCCATGGGCTATGGCGATGTGCAGATCACCATGACCGCTGAGCAGCTTGTAAAAGCTCTTGACGGCTTCGAGGAGATAGTCAATAACGGTATCCCCTATCCCTACAACCCCACCTGCATGTATCAGAACGGTTTCTGAGAAAAGCGTATATTTCAAGCCGCGGCGGAAAAACGCCGCGGCTTTTTCCGCGCCGCCGCAGCTCCCTCAGTCGGTTTTGCCGACAGCTCACGCGAAGAGGGAGCCTATGGGGGGCGGCGCATATTTTGCTGTTGGTCTTAATATCTTAAACATGGCCCGCGGTAAAAACCGGTCTTGCTTTATGGGCGGAACTTAATTATAATAGAAGAGCTCTGTCGAAAGACGGCGGCCTTTTCTTTTATTTTTGACTGAGGTTTAATGATAGATGAAAAAAGCGCTGAGTATAATTTCCTTTGTTGCTCTTCTGGCGGCCCTGGGGCTGCTGCTGCGGGCACGGTATATCATCCCGGAGCCTGCCGCGGCGGTGGACAGCCCGGAGCCTACAGCCCAGGCCAGCCCCAGCCCCACGCCC
>DBGBEC010000237.1:0-13431 GCA_048477415.1 Candidatus Limivicinus sp.
GTAAAAGTCCCTGAGATCAAGGAACGCGGGCAGAAATTCATCAGCTATCCTGGAGGCGATCGAAATTGCAGCGTCCTCGCTGTAGATATGGGAAGTCTGGTTACGGGCGCTGAGGATATCGTTCCAGGTCTCCGGCCGGGAAATGATCCCTGCGGCGTAGCCATCCTTTAAAACGGCCCTGGGCGTAGCGTACTGGACAACAGCGCCCTGGTCCTCCAGATATTCCTTTACAGACTTCCATGCAAGCTCCGCTGTGAACTCAAAGCGCTGGATGAGACCGTCACGGTAAAGGCTGTTGTCAGGACTGCTTGCGCAGCTTTCCACCGCAAGCTCAAGCTGAGAGAGGGCCTTGATATAGTTTTCAGCTTTCTTCATATAAAAATTCTCCATCCTTCAGTATATTTTCCAGAAAGGTCCTGTCGGTGTTGGGAGAGATGTGGCAGACGTCGAATTTAAGCAGGGTGGGCAGTTCCTCCAGTTCCGCCCAAAACATAGAGCGGGAAGGCTCGGGCATGCCCCAGACGGCTATATCGATATCGCTGCGTTCCTTGAAGTCGGCCCGGGCGCGTGAGCCAAAAAGCATCAGGCGCTTTGCTCCGTATTTCCGCCCAAGGGCCACGACCTGGCTGAGCAGCGGTCTAAGTTCTTCCTGCATAAGCGCCTCCTGTGATAATATATTATGTTTCAGCTTTCGTCAGGTCTCGGCGGCCACGGGGTCCGGCGCTATCTGCTTTGCCCGGCTCATGGCGTGGTCGATGTTCTTGCAGAAATTCTCTTCACCTATGAGCTGGTAAAGGCCGGCTTTTTTCATTGCCGCCATGGGCTGGGCGTTTACATGGGAGAGCACCAGGACCACCCCGTCTTTTTGGCAGTCCCGGGCCAGCTTGTCCATGAGCCGGATAGCGTCGGTGTCTATCATGGGCACAGACCTCATCCGCAGGATAATGCACTTGGTACAGGCGTTCGGGCGGATCAGGCTCATCTGCTCCGCCGCGGCGAAGAACAGGGGACCGTTCAGCTCGTAGACGCTGATATGCCTGGGCAGGGACATAAGTCCGCCGCTTTGCTCTTCGCTGCCCGGCTGGGGATATTCCCAGCTTCTGATGTGGGTCTCCTCGCTCATGCGCTTCATGAACAGGACGCAGGCCATTATAATGCCCACCTCGATGGCGACGACCAGGTCGAAGACCACCGTCAAAACGAAGGTGGAGACCATGACCAGGATATCGCTTTTGGGAGAGGCCTTCAAAAGACCCACGAACTGCCGCCACTGGCACATATTATAGGCGACGCTTATCAGGATGGCGGCTATCGCCGGCATGGGGATATAGGCGGCGTAGGGCATTAGGAAGATCAGGATGATAAAAAGCAGCACAGAGTGGACGATCCCCGCCACCGGCGTTCTGCCGCCGTTTTTGATATTGGCTGCGGTCCTGGCGATGGCGCCGGTGGCCGGGATACCGCCGAACAGGGCCGAGCCCATGTTCGCCATGCCCTGGGCGATAAGCTCGGTATTGGAGCGATGGCGCTTCCCGATCATGCCGTCGGCCACAACGCAGGAGAGCAGCGACTCTATACCGGCCAGTATCGCGATGGTGATAGCGTCCGGAAGCAGGGCTGCCGCGGAGGAGAAGCTGAGAGCGGGCATGCGGAAGCTGGGAAGGCTGCCGCTTACGGAATACAGGTCGCCTATGGTGTTGACCTCCATGCCAAAGCCGCTCACCATAATAACGCCGGCGGCCACGGCGATAAGGGAGGCCGGGAGCTTTTCAAAGCGCTTGGGCCATATGAAGATAACAGCCAGACACACCAGGCCCACCGCAAGGGCCTGCCAGTTTATCGTCCCGGCGTTGGCGAAAAAGGCGCTGAGCTTGTCCATGGTCTCGACGGGAGCCTCGCCGTTTTGATAGCTCAGGCCGAACAGGTCTTTGAGCTGCCCTATCAGCAGGGTGACGGCTATGCCGGAGGTGAAGCCGGTGGTGATGGTGAAGGGAATGAAGCGGATAAGATTGCCCAGCCTGCACAGGCCCATTATCACCAGGATGATCCCGGCCATTATCGTGGCAGTCATCAGTCCGTCCATGCCGTTTTCGGCTACGATCCCGGCCACAATGGTGGCGAAAGCCGCCGTAGGGCCCGCGATCTGCACATTGCTGCCCCCAAACAGGGCGGTTATCAGGCCGGCTATCACCGCGGTGTATATACCGGCCTCCGGCGCCACGCCGGAGGCGATCGCCAGGGCGATGGAAAGAGGCAGCGCTATCACCGCCACGATCACGCCGGCAATAAGGTCCTGGACAAACTGCTTCCTGCCGTACTGCCTCAGATCAGTAAACAGCATGGGGCTGAAAACTTTCACGATATGTATCCTCCCAGATCTATCTCTCAAAATCACGACCGCCAGCCTTGGATACAAGGCTTTCAGCTCTTGCGCACTATATTGCCCTCGCCATAGCTGTGCCCAACTCCCAAAGCCACAGCCACTCCTGGTTCCCTCCCCGGGGAGCTTTGTATATAGCACAAGCGCCCGGACATGTATGTCCGGGCGCTGCTGGCGCAGAAGGAGGGATTTGAACCCTCGCGCGCTTTTTAGACGCCTACTCCCTTAGCAGGGGAGCCCCTTCGGCCTCTTGGGTACTTCTGCACACAATGAGTTTGCTATGGTATGATAGCACATAGCGCTCTCGTTGTCAAGTACCAAAGGGCCTATCCAAAACTTTTATTCAAACTCTTACATCACCGGCCAGCCCCAGGACGCCGCTGTATTTCTCCAGCACCGGGGCGACCTGATCCCGGAGGAACTTCTCGCACTGGTGCTCGGCCATGCCGGTGAAGGTGGAGGGATCTGTGAGGGTCTGAAGCTCCTCCTCGCTCAGTGGGAAGCTGCCGTCTGCCCGGAGCCGTTCCAGAAGGTCGTTCTCCCCGCCTTCAAGCTTCACCTTCCGGGCGGCCTCTACCGAGTGGCGGCGGATGGCCTCGTGGAGGGCCTGGCGGTCGCCGCCCTTGTGCTTCACGCAGTACATGAGGATGTTCTCCGTGGCCATGAAGGGCAGCTCCTCGCGCAGGTGGCGGTCTATGACCGCAGGATAGACCTTCATGCCCCGGGCCACGTTTATATACAGGTTCAGGACCCCGTCAATGGCCAAAAAGGCTTCGGGTATGGCGATGCGCCGGTTGGCAGAGTCGTCCAGGCTCCGCTCCAGCCACTGGGCGGAGGCGGTGACGGCGGCGTTTTGCAGGTCGCAGATCACATAGCGGGACAGAGAGGCCATGCGCTCAGAGCGCATGGGGTTGCGCTTATAGGCCATGGCGGAGGAGCCGATCTGGCCGTCTTCAAAGGGCTCGTCTATCTCTTTCATGTGGCTCATGAGCCGTATATCCCCGGCGAATTTCGAGGCGCTCTGGGCTATGCCGCTGAGCACCTGCAAAACGGCGAAGTCCACCTTCCGGGTATAGGTCTGGCCGCTGACGCTCTGGCATTTTTCAAAGCCCATTTTAGCGGCTATCTTTTCCTCAAGCTGCTCCGCCTTTTCCTTGTCCCCCTCGAAAAGCTCCAGGAAGCTGGCGTTTGTGCCGGTGGTGCCCTTGCAGCCTAAAAGCTTCAGGTTTTCGAGCTGGAACTCAAGCTGCTCTATATCAAAAAGCAGGTCATTGAGCCAGAGGCAGGCCCGCTTGCCCAGAGTGGTGGGCTGGGCGGCCTGAAAATGAGTGTAGGCCAGGGTGGGCAGGCCCTTGTAGCGCTGTATGAGATCTGCCAGGGCGGCGGCGGCGTTTACCAGCAGCTTTCTTATTATGACAAGACCCTGGCGCATCTGGATGATATCAGTGTTGTCGCAGACATAGCAGGAGGTGGCGCCCAGGTGGATAATGGGCTTTGCCTTGGGACAGCACTCCCCGAAGGTGAGCACATGGGCCATAACGTCGTGGCGCACCCGGCGCTCGTGCTCGGCTGCCCGGGCATAGTCGATATTGCTGAGATTTTCCTCCATCTGGCGAAGCTGCTCCTCGCTTATATCAAGGCCCAGCTCCCGCTGGCTCTCCGCCAGGGCCAGCCATAGCCTCCGCCAGGTGCTGAACTTGCTGTCGTCGGAAAAAAGCCGCTTCATCTCCTCGTCGGCGTATCTGCCGCAGAGGGGGTTTTCATAAAATTCGTGCATGGACGCTCCTTTGCTCTCTCAAATTTCCCGGTAGACCTTTATGGGGGCCCGCTTGTGGCCGCTGCGCCGGTGATAGCCCTCGATTATCTCGATCTCCTCCGGCTTCGCGCGGCCGGTGAGAAGATAGCTGTCGATGGCCTCATAGCTCACGCCCATCTCCGCCTCGTCGGTCTGGCCCTCGTAGAGCCCTGCGGAGGGGGCCTTGTTTATTATGCTCTCCGGCGCTTTCAGCCAGGCGAGAAACTCCAGTATCTCCCCGACGGTCAGGTCGGAGATGGGGTTGAAGTCGTGGGCGCCGTCGCCCCATTTGGTGAAATAGCCCATGTATCCCTCGCTCCGGTTGCCGGTGCCGGCCACCAGGCGGTTTTCACAGGCGGCCACGGCATAGAGGGTGGTCATGCGCAGGCGGGGGGCAATGTTGATAAGGGCCTGGTCGTTCAGAACGGCGGCCTGCTCCAGCGCCTGTATCTCCGCCTGGCGTACCGGCGTCAGGTCGATGGTGCGGAGCTCTATGCCGAAGCTCTCCGCCAGGGCCCGGCCGTCCTCGGCGTCCCGGCCATAGTTGCGCTGTGAGGCGCAGGGCATTATCAGGCCCAGGGTGTTCTCGCAGGCTGCCTTGCACAGTATGCCCACAAGGGCGCTGTCCTTGCCGCCGGAGTTGCCGAAAACGATGCCGGAGACTCCGCTGCTCTTCACCAGCTCTCGTATAAAGTCCCTGCGGCTTTCAAATTCTGCCTTATAATCTCTCATTGCTCATCCTCCTCTATTCAGTACAGTGGGTCGTTCCAATAAAAAGCATAGTCCGACAGGTCATAGCCGCCGAACTGCTCTCGCAAAAGTTCATACCGGGGGTCCATAAGCAGGGTCCAGCCGTCGTTCGCCACGCCGACATAGCGCCATCCACCCTCGGTGGGGTCATAGGTGCTGGTGTTTATTACACAGTTCGGCGCAAGGCGCTGCATCTCGTCTATCTGCTCCTGGGGCACCGGGTCCAGACAGCCTATCCACAGCCGCTCCAGCTCTGTCAGGCCGTATAGAGGGCTTATGTCGTCCAGCTCGAAAAGGTAGCAGATGTTCAGATGCCGCAGATTTTCAAGCCCTGCCAAAGGGCTGAGGTCGCTGAGGCTGGTGGTCTGTATCTCCAGATACTCAAGCTTTGGACAGCTCGCCAGGGGGCTTGCGTCGCTCCAGCACTGCATGGCCAGCACCGCCACCTCCAGCTCCGGCATATAGCTGAGAAAGCTTATGTCGTTCAGGGTGGGGTTGTGGCCGATGTCTATATATTTTACCTTGGTGCAGTATTTAAGGGCCTGGCTGTTCTCCGCTGTGAGAAGGCCGCCCTTTGAGGGCATGGAGGCCAGGATCCGCTCCACATCGGTGCGCACGCTGTAGCTGTCGCCGAACCAGATGCGCCAGACCACCTCCACCTGGGGAAAGTCGTCCCGTATGGCGGCCATCTCCTCGTTCGGGACGCCGCAGCTATCCATGTCCAGATACCGGAGCTCCGGCATACAGGCCAGGGCCTGGCGCACGGCGGCTCCGCCGTCGTCCATGGATACATGGCTCATATCCAGCTCCGTATCTCCGGTGCTCACCGTCCGGCCGAAGAGGCTGAAGCTGTAGTCCACCCGGGTCTCGGGCCGGAGGGCCTGAAGCTCCGCCACGGCGCTGAGGGGAAAGGCGGCCCCGTCCTCTTCCGCGCCCAGGTCCAGGCTCTCAAGGTCGGTCATTATGGGGAAAAGCTCTTTCAGCTTTTCCATCTCCTCCAGGCTCAGCCCGGGGAGGGACAGGCTGGACGCGTCGGCCTCCAGGCTCTGCCCCTTCAGGCTGAAGCTATAGCCAAAGCTGAGATCAGGCCGGCTCAGACCGAAGGGGGCCAGGTCCCCGGGGCCAAGGCTGCCGTTTTCGTCCCCCAGCTCCACCCGCTCCAGGGCGGGCAGGAAGGCCAGAAGGGCCGCCGTCTCCTCTGCCTGAGCGGGGCTTATGCCGCTGAGGTCCAGCTCGGTCTCGCTGTTTTCCACCCGGCGGCCGTCGGGCAGGGCCACATCGTATATGAGCTCCACCTGGGGATTTTCCGCCCCCCAGGCGCATATCTCCTCATAGCAGCCGCTGCCCCGAAGGTCCGCCCGCTCCAACTGTTCAAAGCGGTCCAGCAGGGCGGTCTCCCCGCTCTCTATCACCAGGTGGACGGCCTTCGCGTCCGTCCAGAGCTTTTTGTCCGCAAATTCCACCCGTTCCCCGCAGCCGCTAAGGCTCAGGAGCCCAAAAAGGGCCAGGGCCGGGAAAAGCAGCCTTTTTATCCGCTTCATTGCTCCGCCTCTCTCAGTCATGGGGATAGTACAATGGGTCGTTCCAGTAATAGGCGTAGGAGTTGGGGGAATCCCCGTATCTGAACTGCTGTCGCAGAAGCTCATACCGGGGGTCGAGGATCGCCACGCCGTAGGGGGTGATCTCCAGATAGCGCCAGGTGTCGGCGGTGGGGTCCACCACGCTGGTGTTTATGACGCAGTTCGGCGCACGGCGCTGCATCTCCTCTATCTGCTCCTGGGGTATGGGGTCCAGACAGCCTATCCACAGCCGCTCCAGCTCCGTCAGCTCGTAGAGGGGGCTTATGTCGTGGAGGGCAAAGCAGTAGGCAATGTTCAGGTGCCGCAGGTTTTTGAGCCCCGCCAGAGCGCTCACATCGTTAAGGCCCGAGCTCTGTATCTCAAGATAGTTGAGCTTGGGGCAGTCCGCCAGGGGGCTCGCGTCGGTCCAGCCGCCCATGGCGAGGACGGCGGCCTCAAGCTCCGGCATATAGCTAACGAAGCTTATATCGAACATATAGTTATTGTGGCCCAGGTCCAGATACTTCACCTTCGTGCAGTATTTGAGGGAGCGGGTGTTCTCCACCGTCAGCTCGCCGCCCCGGCCCGGGTTTGAGGCCAGGATCCGCTCCACGTCCGTGCGCACGCTGTAGCAGTCACCGAACCAAATGCGCCAGACCACCTCCGCCCGGGGCAGACTGTCCCGTATCTCCGCCATGCTCTCGTCAGAGACGCCGCAGCTATCCATGTCCAGATAGCGGAGCTCCGGCATGCAGGCTGTCACCTGCTTTACAAGCTCTCCCTCGTCCTCTATGCTCAGGTGGTTCAGGTCCATCTCCTGGTCCGTCAGTGAAAAGCTCCGACCGTAGAGGCTGAAGGCGTATTGAAATTCCACCTGGGGGCAGGCCGCCTGAAGGGCGGCAATATCCTCCCAGCTCAGGCCCCCGGCGCTGTCGTCCCCCAGGTCCACGGCGGAGAGACCGCTCATGGCCGGGAGCCAGTCCAAAAGCGCCTTGCTGTCGCTCCGGCCCAGCCCCTCGAAGCTAAGCGCGGTATCGCTGAGATCGAGACTTTGGCCAAGGAGGCTGAACTCATAGCTGAATCTTATCTCCGGCAGGGCCCGGGTCAGGGCCTGAAGCTCTTCCGGCTCCAGTGCGCCGCTGAGCTCCACCCGCTCCAGCGCGGGGAGCCAGCCCAGCAGTTCATTGAGCTCCCCGCTTTGGGAGGAGAGCTCGGAGAGCTCAAGGCTTTTGTCGGTGTTTTCTGCCGTCTCGCCCCCGGGGAAGGCCACTGTATACCGTGTATCCACCTCCGGATGGGCCTGGGCCCAGGCGAATATCTCCTCATAGCACTGGCTGCCGCTGAGGTCCGCCCGCTCCAGGGCGCTGAAGCGGTCCAGCAGGGCGCTCTCCCCCTCCTGGAGCACGAGGCTTATCTCCGTGGAGCTCTCCGGGAAGCTGCCCCCCTCAAAGCGGACGCTGCTGCCGCAGCCCGCCAGGAGCAGACAGCCCAAAGCAAGAGCCGCAAGGCCGTAGTTCTTTATCTTTCCCATTTTCATCCTCCAAAAAGGCGTCTGCCGCCCCCGTCAGTACAGGGGGTCGTTCCAATAGAAAGCGTAGTCGGCCAGAGAATAGCCGAACTGCTCCCTCAAAAGCTCATACCGGGGGTGCAGCACCTCCTGGAGCCAGCCCGTCTCGTCATAGAGGGCCAGGCTCAGCTCTGTATAGCCGATCACTCTCCAGCGGCCGGAGGTGGGGTCATAGACCTGGGTATCTATCTCGCAGTTGGGGGCGGCGGCCTGCATTTCGGCCACCTGCTCCGCCGGGACCGGGGTTATGCAGCCTATCCACAGCCGCTCTAACTCCGTCAGACCGTAGAGGGGGCTTATATCCGTCACATTCTCGCAGTTGGCGATGTTCAGGTGCCGCAGCTCCGTAAGCCCGCCCAGGGGGCTCAGGTCCCCCACGCCGGTGGAGTTGAGCTCTATATACTCAAGCTTTGGGCAGCTTGCCAGGGGCGTCAGGTCCGTCATGGGGTTCATCGCCGCTACCAGCACCTCTAAGTTCGGCGTGCCGTAGGCAAAGGACAGGTCGGTTATGCACTCGTTGTGGCCGATGTCCAGATATTTGAGGTCCGTGCAGTAGCGGAGCACCTGCACGTCCTCATCCGTCACAACACCGCCCTTTGAGGGCTTGGAGGCCAGGATCCGCTCCACGTCCGTCCGCACGCTGTAAGCCTCGCCGAACCAGATGCGCCATACCACCTTTATGCCGGGGAAATCGTTCCGGATGGCCTCCATGGCCCCGTTTGACACGCCGCAGCTGTCCATATCCAGATATGTACATTTTTTCATATAGGGCAGTATGCTCCGTACCGCCGCCCCCTCGTCCTCCATGGGGATGTGGCTGAAGCTGACTGTCTCGTCCATAAGGCTGAGAGACTGACCCAGGAGAGTGAATTTGAAGTTGAAGTCTGTGTTGGGGCAGGCGGTCTGAAGGACGCCGATATCCTCCCAGGAGAAGGTACCGCTGCCCTCGGTCCCCAGCTCCACATATTTAAGGTTTGGCATGCATGCCAGATACTCCGCCGTGGAGGCCACATCCTCGTGCAGAAGGCCCGTAAGGTCCAGGCTCTCGTCGGCGAGGCTGACAGGCCGGCCCATAAGGCTGAAGGAGCAGCTCAGCTCCGCCTCCGGCAGGCTCTCCCGCAGAAGCTTTATGTCCCCCGGAGCGGGGGCCGCCCCCTCGTCCCCGGCGCTCAGCTCCACGGTCTTGAGCCTGGGCAGATAGCGGAGCAGCTCCGCCGCCCGGGCCAGGCCCTGGCTGTCAAGGCCGCTCAGACTTACGCTCTCGGCGCTGTTGTCCAGGGTCTGCCCGTCGGGCAGGGCCACCGTATAGCGCACGGAGACCTCCGGGTGCTCCTCCGCCCAGGCATCTATCTCTTCATAGCACTGGCTGCCGCTGAAGTCTGCGGAGAGAAGCCCCGTAAAGCCGGAGAGCTTCGCCGTCTCCCCGCTTTGCAGGACCACGCTGAGCGCTGTTGTCTCCTCCGGGAAGCTGCCCGCGGCAAAGCTTATGAGCTTGGGCCCGATCACCGCCGGGGCCGGCTCACCCTCCTCAGTCACCGGGCCGGAGAAGCAGCACAGGGCAAAAAAACCCAGATATATCATTGTCACAAGCGCCTTCAGGATCCTCCTCAGCTTCATCGCCCTGCCTCCGTCTCTCCGTATTCTTTATAATACATCAGTATACCATCAGCCCCCGTTTTTTTCAAGCCGCCCAGGGCTCCGGGGGAGGCCCTTTTTTATAATTGACAGATGAGGAGACCTGGTTTATAATCTGCTTATCCTATTTAATTTGTAGGAATTTAAAACGAGGGAGTTGAAGTCCCCCTATGCCCCAAGCACGGAGCTTTCCCTTTCTTTGCCGATGTCCCCGTTGAACTGCGGCGCATACAATATACGGGCGGGGTCCTGCGTCTTCGCGGTGCGGGATCCCGGCACAGAAGCTGAAAAATAGAGTTTACTGTTTTTGATGAAAGGGAAAATTGAATGTTTAAAGATCTTAGAGAGACGATAGAAGCCTACAAGGCCAGGGACCCGGCTGCCCGCTCCTCCCTGGAGATACTGCTGCTCTACCCGGGCATAAAGGCGGTGCGCAGCCACAGGAAGGCCCACTGGTTTTATGAGCGGGGCCACAAGTTCCTTGCCCGGCTCATCTCCCAGCGCAGCCGCCACAAGACCGGTATCGAGATCCATCCCGGGGCCAAAATAGGCCGCCGCCTTGTGATAGACCACGGCATGGGCATAGTTATCGGCGAGACCGCCGAGATCGGGGACGACTGCCTTATCTATCACGGCGTCACCCTGGGCGGCACCGGAAAGGACGTGGGCAAGCGCCACCCCACCATCGGGGACAACGTGCTCATCGGCACCGGGGCCAAGGTCCTGGGCCCGATAAAGGTGGGCAATAACAGCCGCATCGCGGCAAACTCCGTGGTGCTCGCAGAGATCCCGGAGGACAGCACCGCCGTGGGCATTCCCGCGAAGGTGGTGCGGATAGCCGGCCAGAAGATAAACTATGTGGGCGAAGTGGACCAGGTGAACGTGACCGACCCTGTGGCCGCCGAGCTCAGCGCCCTGAGACGGGATCTGGCCACCCTGAAATGCATGGAAAACCGCCCCGCCCAGGAAGACTGACCCGGGTCCCGGGCCGCAAACAGCCTCACAGCACCCGGCTCCCTTCACACAAGGGAGCCTTTTTGCGCTCCCCTTGGCTCCCTCCCCGAGGGAGCTGTCGGCAGAGCCGACTGAGGTAAGTTGCACCTGTAGCCGTACTACCGCCAGCGCGAGACACGAGGCACCCAGCCCCCCTGGGCTCCCTTGCGTAAAGGGAGCTGTCAGCCGCCAGGCTGACTGAGGGATCGTTTGCAGGCAGCATGGATTTGACATTTCTTTTCGTAGGTGCTATGCAAAAGGGACCAATTGCTTATTCCGCTTGTACCACCCCGCGATCCCTCCGTCACGGCCAAGGCCGTGCCACCTCCCTTTACGCAAGGGAGGCTAAGACGAAGCTGCCGGAGGGATCGTTTGCAGGCAGCACCGGCCTGCGACCCCTCCGGGAAGGTGACGCTGGGAACTTTTGTTTTTCTTAAAATATCCGGGCATTTTATTTCTGATAATCCGGCCTCAAGTCTTCCAATTTTGGGCTTTCTATGGTATGATATGGTGACTGCGGTCGCCCGCCGCGGGGGATAAGGGAAAACGGGCTTCAGAGGACAAATAAAAAATGTATGACGACAAACGGAGGTAAAAGACAGAGATGATTTCACACGGCAAAGAGATCAAGGTTTTCGCCGGCAACTCCAACCGGGCCCTTGCGGAGGATATATGCTCAGAGCTTTATAAAAGCCTTGGAAACGCAAGCGTGTCGCAGTTTGCCGACGGGGAGTGTTCCATCTCCGTGTACGAGCCAGTGCGCGGCAAGGACGTTTTTATCGTCCAGTCCACCTGCGACCATGTAAACGACAACCTTATGGAGCTGCTCATAATGATCGACGCCATGCGCAGGGCCTCTGCCGGCCGCATAACCGCGGTCATGCCCTATTTTGGCTATGCCCGCCAGGACCGGAAGGCGAAGAGCCGCGACCCCATTTCCGCAAAGCTCGTGGCGAACCTTATCACCGCCGCCGGAGCGGACAGAGTGCTGACCATGGACCTGCACGCCGCCCAGATCCAGGGCTTTTTCGACATCCCTGTGGACAATCTCATGGGCTCTCACCTGTTCCTGAAGCATTTTATAAAGCTCTTCGGCAAGGGCAACGACGATGTTATGGTGGTCTCCCCCGATGTGGGCAGCACCGCCCGGGCCCGGGCCTTCGCCATGAAGCTGGGTGTGAACATGGCCATCGTTGACAAGCGCCGGGAGAGGGCCAATCAGTCTGAGGTCATGAACATCATCGGCAACGTGAAGGACAAGACCTGTATCCTGCTGGACGATATCGTGGACACCGCCGGCTCCCTCTGCGGAGCGGCCAAGGCCATAAAGGAAGTGGGCGGGGCGAAAGAGGTCTTTGCCTGCGCCACCCACGGCGTCCTCTCCGGCCCCGCGCTGGAGCGGATATGCGACAGCAATATCCAGGAGCTCCTGCTGCTTGACACCATCCCCTACCCCGCCGGGAAAGATAGCTGCGATAAGATAAAATACATCTCCACGGCCTCCGTCTTTGCCGAGGCGATACGCCGCATTTACGAAGAGGTCTCCATCTCCAACCTCTTCGACTGATACCGTTTTTTTAAGAAATTCGCCCCGCCCTCCGGGCGGGGCCCGGGGAACCGGAGGTAGACACCCATGTTTTTCAAGGATCCGGGAGGGATCGGCTGGCTGCTGGTCTTTCTTGGCAATCCGGGGCTCCGCTATGAGGGCACCCGGCACAACGCGGGCTTCATGGCCGCCGACGCCCTGGCCAGGGACAAGGGGCTGAACATTGACCGGGCCCGTTTCCGCTCGCTCACCGCCATATGGGATATGGGCGGGGAGAAGGCGCTGCTCATGAAGCCCCAGACCTTTATGAATCTCTCCGGCGAGGCGGTGATACAGGCCGTCCGCTTCTATAAGATCCCGGCCGAGCGGGTCATCGTCGTCTCGGACGAGACGGCCCTTGATATCGGCAAGCTGCGGATACGGAAAAAGGGCTCCGCCGGGGGCCACAACGGCCTTAAGAACATCATCGCCCACCTGGGTACGGAGGATTTCCCCCGGATACGCATTGGGGTCGGCGCGCCGCCCCATCCGGACTACGACATGGCCGACTGGGTCCTCTCCGCCTTCAAAAACCAGGACGCCGAGGACATGGCCGCCGCCGCGGCAAGGGCCGCCCAGGCCGCCGAGTGCTATATCCGCCAGGGCCCGGACCGGGCCATGAACCTGTACAACAGCGGAAAATAGCCGGGACCCTTTACCGGGGCGCGGGAACATGGCCGCGGCTTTTGTGAACTCGTATTCTATGGCGGCGAGTCCGCCTTTTTATAAAAGAGAACAAGAGAAAAGGAGGCTGCATAATGAAGAAAAGCTGTATAGCGATGCTTCTTGCAGGCGGTCAGGGCTCCAGACTGTACGCTCTGACTCAGAATGTAGCGAAACCAAACGTACCCTTTGGGGGAAAATACAGGATAATCGACTTTCCCCTCTCGAACTGCGCCAACTCCGGGATAGACACCGTGGGCGTGCTGACCCAGTACAGGCCCCTTCAGCTCAACAGCTACATAGGCAGCGGCCAGCCCTGGGACCTGGACGTGGCCGACGGGGGAGTGTACATCCTGCCCCCCTATCAGAGCGCGGGAGAAAAGGGCTCGTGGTTTTCCGGCACGGCGAACGCTATCTACCAGAACATGTCCTTCATAGAGAGCTACGACCCGGAGAATGTGCTCATCCTTTCGGGAGACCACATCTATAAGATGGACTATGCCG
>DBGBEC010000238.1:0-4672 GCA_048477415.1 Candidatus Limivicinus sp.
ATATATCATCCGGCGCCTGATTTAACAAGGGCATAAACGCTTTTTCTCCGGGTCTTCAGGGCTTTTCCTGGCTGTTTTCGCCCCAGAGGGCGCAGAAGCGGCGGGCTTCGTCGATAACTCTGGCCTTGGCCTTTACGCGCAGGCTCAGGCAGGGCTTTGAGCCCGCCTCCACACGGAGCCTGCCCTTATATTCAGGCCTTGCGTATAGGGCGGAGACCTTTTCCATGTCGAAATCCTTCACGGTGAAGCGGAGATAGCCCTGCCTCTGGGCGATATCCGTTATACCGGCCCGGCCCGCCTCGCCCCGGAGCAGCGCCACATGGATAAGGGCGTTGACCCCCGGCGGCGGGTCGCCGAAGCGGTCGATAAGCTCGTCGGTCAGATCGTCCGCCTCGCTCTCGCTCCTTATCAGGGCGATACGCCGGTAGATGTCCATGCGCTGTTCGGAGGACGGGATATACCTGTCGGGGATATTGGCGGCCACGGCCAGGTCCGCCGAGCACTCGGCCCGCTGGGGCGGGGCAATGCCCCGGGCCTCCAGCACCGCCTCGCTGAGGAGCTTCATATACATGTCGTAGCCCACATCGATCATGTGGCCCGACTGTTCAGCCCCCAGAAGGTTCCCCGCGCCCCGTATCTCCATGTCCCGCATGGCTATCTTCACTCCGGAGCCGAACTGGGCAAAATCCCGGATGGCGTTGAGGCGCTTTTCGGCGATCTCCGTCAGCACCTTGTCCCGGCGGAAGGTCAGATAGGCCGAGGCCTTCCTCGTGGAGCGGCCCACCCGGCCCCGTATCTGGTGGAGCTGGGCCAGGCCCAGCTTATCCGCGTCCTCGATGATCAGTGTATTCACGTTGGGGATGTCTATGCCCGTCTCTATTATGGTGGTGCAGACCAGGACCTGTATCTGGCCGTTGGCCATGTTCTCCATGACATTTGCCAGCATGGCCTTGTCCATTTTCCCGTGGGCCACGCCCAGGCTCACATCCTCCAGCAGGGCGGAGAGCTTTGCCGCGGTGCGTTCTATGTCCTCTATCCGGTTATGGAGATAATAGACCTGGCCTCCCCGCTGAAGCTCGCGCTTTATGGCGTCGGCCACCAGGTTCCAGTCGTGCTCCATAACGAAGGTCTGGACGGGGAGCCGGTCCTCCGGCGGCTCGTCGATGGTGGACATGTCCCTTATGCCGGACATTGCCATATTAAGGGTCCTGGGTATGGGCGTGGCGGAGAGGGTCAGCACATCCACTCCCCGGCTGAGCTCTTTTATATGCTCCTTGTGGCTAACACCGAAGCGCTGCTCCTCGTCCACCACCAGAAGGCCCAGGTCCTTGAACTTTACATCCTTTGACAGGAGCCTGTGGGTGCCGACCACAAGATCGCAGCGGCCGGAGGCGATATCCGCCAGGGTCTTCCCCGCCTGGGCCCCGGTCCTGAAGCGGCTGAGCACGCTTATATTCACCGGGAAGCCGAAAAATCGCTGCATTGCCGTTTGATAGTGCTGCTGGGCCAGGACCGTGGTAGGCACCAGGATGGCCGCCTGCTTCCCGTCCAGCACGCATTTCATAACGGCCCGCAGGGCCACCTCCGTCTTGCCGAAGCCCACGTCTCCGCAGAGGAGCCGGTCCATGGGCACGGAGGACTCCATATCCCCCTTTATCTCCGCCACGCAGCGGAGCTGGTCATCGGTCTCGGTATAGCCGAAGTTCTCTTCAAACTCGGTCTGCCACTGGCTGTCCGGGGCGAAGGCGTGGCCCGGCAGCCGCTGCCGCTGGGCATAGAGGGCAATGAGCTTTTTGGCCATGTCCTTGGCGGCGCTTTTGGCCCGGCTCCTGGTCTTGGCCCATTCCGCGCCCCCCATTTTCGACAGCTTCACCGGCCGCTCTTCCCCGCCGCCGGTGTATTTCGACACCAGGTCAAGCTGGGTCGCCGGCACATACAGGCTGTCCGTCCCGGCGTAGCTTATTTTTATATAGTCCTTCTCAAAGCCGTCCACCTGCATTTTTATCACCCCGGCGAAGCGGCCTATGCCGTGGTTTTCGTGGACCACATAGTCGCCCACGGAGAGGTCGGCGCAGGAATCTATCCGCTGGCGGTTGGCGGGCAGGCTTTTTTTCTGCTTTCTCTTCCCGGCGGGGCGGATGAGCTGGCTGTCTGTCAGCACAGTCAGCTTTATCCCCGGATATTCCATGCCCGCGGACACGGAGCCGGTGCTTATCAGACAGCTTCCCCGCTCCGGCAGCCTTTCGGGCCGCTCGTGTATCAGGGCGGGAATGCCCCGGTCGGCGAAAAATTCCTGTAGTACCTTGGCCCGGCGCAGGTCCCCCGCCAGCACCAGCACCCGATAGTCCTGCTTGAGATATATCTTCACATCCTCCGCCGCGGCCTGGGCACTGCCGCCGTAGGAGGGGAGCTGCTTTGCCGGCAGGCTCACCAGGGTCTTGGGAGCGATGGGGTTTCTGCCCACGGTGAAGGCGTCGGCCATGTAGACGGGGTGATCCTCCAGTCTTTTCACAAGACTGTCGAAGCTGAGGAAAAAGCTCTCCGCCCCGAAGAGCATGCGGCCCTGGCGCTGGAGGGAGCCGATATCCCCGGCGAGCTGCTTTCCATAGTCCCGGGCCCGTTCCAGACAGCGGTTGGGCTGGTCCAGGATGACGATGGCCTCCTCCGGGATATAGTCCGCGCCGCAGGCCGCTGGGTAGACGAGGGGCATGTACTTATCCCCATCCTGGATGTGCCCCCCCTGGCTCAGCCGCTCCGCGTCGTGCCTGAGGGAGGCGGCAAGCTCCGCGGCGTTGGCGCTGCTCCGTTTTTTGGAGTATTTATCCGCCAGGGCCTCAAGCTCCGCGGCAAGGGCCTCTGTTCCGCCCTCGGCCAAGGAGCACAGAGTCTCCGCCGCGGGAAGGATGAGGCAGCTCTCTATCCGCTCGGTCCGCCGCTGGCTGGACACCTCGAAGCGGCCCATAGAGTCTATCTCGTCGCCCCAGAATTCTATACGCACCGGCTCCCTGTCACCGGGAGAGAAAAAGTCCAGTATCCCGCCCCGGCGGGAGAACTGGCCAGGTCCCTCCACCTGCTCCGTCCGCTCATAGCCGCAGCGGAGAAGGGCCGCCTCCGCCTGCTCCATGGGCAGGGTCACGGCCCCCTCTATCCGGAGCGCCGCGGACAAAAGCCGCTCTCTGGGCAGGCTCCTCTGTATAAGGCCGGAGACGGAGGCCACAGCCACCGGGGCCCGGCCCTCCGCCAGGGCGTACAGGGCACCTATCCGCTTCTGCTCTGCCTGGCGGGACACAGCCTCCGCCGGGAAAAGGCTGAGCTCCCTCATACCGAGGCAGAGGGCCTCCTCCCCCAGCATAGCCTCCAGATCCCGGGCCATATTCTCCGCAGCGGTATCGTCCGGGCAGAGGACGAAAATGGGTCTGCCCGTTTTCCCTCTGAGCCCCGCCGCGAGATTTGCCCGGTGCACAGCCGAAAGCCCGGAAACGAGCGCGGGAAGTCCCCCGCTCTCCAACAGGCCCGGGAGGGCGGCAGCTTCCCTGTTTTCAAAAAATTGTTCAAGCAAAATGTTCATAGCCGCTTGATTATAGCACCTTTTCTCCCCGCAATCAATCGCTTTATATACCGTCGGCGGACCGGGCGCGCGATATCCGGCCCGGGGCGGGACGGGCCCGTCTCCTCCCCCGCCGGGACGCTAACGACATCTTAGCGGCCCAGGGCGCTTTTTTTATCCCAAGTTTATGCTTTTCCTGCTATCATTGTTTAGGCCGAGGGGCCCCGGCCCTTCCGCCCAGGGCGTCCAGGTGGGCGCGGACCAATTGACAAGGAGAAGAGAAAGCTATGGAACAGTCACTTAAGATCAATCTCAACGAGGGAGAGACCCTGCTCTGGAGCGGCAGGCCTGAGCGCTTTGACACGCTGGACGCCACCCACAAGAGCAATTTCATCCTCCGGCTTATTATAGGTCTGGGGGCCTGCGCCCTGCTTATAGGCGTGTATGTACACTTCGCCGGGCTGAACAATGTGGAGGTAAAGCCCATGATATTGGCCCTGATGGCGGCCCTCTGCCTCTTCAGCCCCCTGAGCGTCTATGCCGACGCCGCCAAGCTCAGGAAAAGCGTGCTCTACGCCGTGACTGACCAGCGGCTCATGCTCATCCGCGAGAGCGTGTACCAGGTGCCCTACAGCAGCGTGAAGCAGGCGGCCCTCAAAAAGGACGCTGACGGTCACATGAGCCTGCTCTGCGGCGGCAAGGCCCTGAAATACAGGCCCGCCCGCTGGAGAGTGGCCGCGCTGGTCGGAGATGAGATAAGCGAAAAGGACGGAAGCTGCGAGAGCTTCACCCTCTACGCCCTGCCCCAGGACGAGGCACTCAGCGCCATTTTGAAAGAGCGGCTGCCTCTGGACGCCTGAGCAGCAGCGTCAGAGGAAGCCAACGGTATTTCGCCTGCGGCGTTGCCCTAAGTACATATTTATAAAGCCCGGGGCGAACGGTTCGCCCCGGGCTTCAGCCTGCCAAAAAATGCCTGTGGCTGTTCTGCCCTGGCCGTTGAGGGCCTCATATATACCGTCGGTCTCCCGCCGCGCCTTTTTCTCGGGCGCGGCGGGTGTTTTTTTCTCTGTCCTGCCCAGCAGATACTCGGGGCTCACCCCAAGCTCCCCGGCCAGCAGCTCCAGC
>DBGBEC010000239.1:0-9176 GCA_048477415.1 Candidatus Limivicinus sp.
GTCTGGGCCATACCGCTCCCGCAGGGGCGGTATGGCTTTTGTTTGCCTGCCGCCTGGGCGGCGAAGGCCGATAAGGGCGGTTACTGTCAGCAGTAGCCCAGAAGCTTCCACACGGGGATACTGGCCATGCAGGCCAGAAGGTTTACCACCATGAACACGATGTTCATCTGGAAGGTATCCTTGAAAGTGACCATCTTGTCGTTTGTGGCGGCGATACAGGTGGCGAAGGTGACATTGTTGCCGGCATAGTGCCAGACCAGAGTGGCGCAGTAGCCGGTGAAGAGGATGGGGAAGGGGTGAATGCCGTACTGGGCGCATATACCGCCGAAGATGGCCCAGATGATGGTGATGGCCGCAGTCTGTGACACCACCAAAATGCGCAGGACATAGACGACGATGCATATCACGGGGACAAGCAGCCATATGTTGCTGGCTACAGGGGCCAGAACAGGGGCCAGGACCTGGGCCAGATAGCTGGACCAGCCCATCTTGGAGAGCATGGAGGCCAGAGTGTAGACCGTGCCGATAAAGACGACAGAGGTCCAGGCGATGGAATTTTTGAAATCAGGCCCCTTTAGCACGCCGGTGATGAACATGAGCAGCAGCACTATCATGGAGACAAGAGTGGCGTTTATGCCGGTGAGCTTTGTGGTCATCCAGCCAAGCAGGGCGGCGGCCAGCAGAACTGCGGTTATCTTCTCGTCCCGGGTCATCTTGCCAAGGGCGGCAAGGTTGCTCTTGGCGATACCGGTCTGGGCGGCCGCCCCGGAGCTCTGGGGCCGGTAGAGGACCATGATGGCGATGTAGCACACCACCATGACGACCACCATCCACACCCAGGTGCCCGAGAACCAGCTCATCCAGTGCATGGTGGGGGCCACATCCTCTGGCATCATGCCGATGAGCGTCGCCACAGGCACTGCGCCGCTGAAGAAAGCCATGCCGACCACAGTGGTCATGATCGTGACCACGGCGAAGAGGCCCCTTGCGCCCTTCGAGCCCTTTTCATAGCCCAGCGACTCGGATACCTGGGCGGAGAAGGGGGCCAGAACGGCGGCCTTGGCGTTAAGGGAGGGGATCAGTGGGCTGATGACAAAACCGGCGCTGAACAGAGCCAGGACCTGGCCCCTGAAGTTCTCGGGGAAGACGCTGAGTATCATATAGGACAGGCGCTTGAGCAGCCCGCTCTTCGCGACGCCCGCGGAGATACCGAACGCGCCGATAACGAGCCACACGGATGTGCCCGCAAAGGGTGCGAACACCGTGCCGAAATCGGCCACCTTCCACACCACGCAGGCCGTCAGACCCACAAGGGTTATGACAAAATCCGGCCACACATTGAGGACCATCCAGATGATCATGCAGATGAAGAGCCCCGCAAAGCGCATTGACTCAACAGTGAGCTCACCGGGAGGCGCGATATTGGCGATAATGATCGCCAATATCGCTGGAATAAAGATCTTCAGGAGCTTCACAAAATCAAATTTTTTGGGTGTTTCCATGTTTGTTCCTTTTCCTTTCTTTTCTTTGAATGATTTGGATATGTAACGAATAAGCAGGGCTTATTTCATTACTTCCTTCTGAAGGGCGCGGCCGGCGATGTGGACCATTATCTGGTCCGTGCCGCCGCCTATGCGGTGCATTCTGGCGTCGCGCCAGAGACGGGCTACCCGGTGGTCCTCTGTGTAGCCGATCCCGCCGAGGATCTGCATGGCGTCGTCAGCGACTTCAAAACCGGCCTGGGCGCAGTAGAGCTTGCAGAGGTTCGCGTCCACTCTTATGGATATGCCGTTGTCCTTTTTCCAGGCGGTCTTGTACAGGAAGTTGCGCATGTTCTCTATCTTGATGTACATGTCGCAGAGCTTTTCCTGGATGAGCTGGAAGGAGCCGATGGTGCTGCCGAACTGGACGCGCTGGGTGGCGTACTGAAGGGCGTCGTTATAGCAGCACACCGCGATACCCAGAGAATCGGCGGCGATGACCAGGCGCTCGACCTCAAAGTTTTTCATGACGGTGAGAAAGCCCTTGCCCTCTTCGCCCACCATGTCGCTCTCCTCTATCTCCACGTTGTCCAGATAGACCTCGCACATGCTGCGGGTGCGGTGGCCGACCTTGTGCATGGGCTTCACTGTTATGCCGGGGCTGTCCATGGGGATGAGCCAGGTGGTCATGGTCTGGTTGGGCTTCAGGTCTGTCTTGCTGAAGTCCCGGGCCATGCAGAGCATATACTTGGCCCTGTCTGCGTCGGTGCAGAAGGTCTTGTGGCCGTTTATGACAACTTTTCCGTCCCTGCGCACGAATGAGGTGGCGATGGCGTTGCTGTCAGAGCCTGCCTGGGGCTCGCTCAGACCAAGGCAGAAGCCCATGCCGTCGCCGTTGAGGAGGCAGTCCATTATCTTCTTCTGCTGCTCGGGGCTGCCGAAGTTCAGCATGTCATCCACCTGGAGCATTGCGCCGAGCCCGGAGGGATAGCCGTGGCTGTATACCTGTTCCCCGACCATGATAAGGGTCTGGGTATCGACCTCCACCCCGCCGAATTCCTCAGGGATCCCCAACAGGCCGAAGCCCGCCTCAAGAGCCGCCAGCTTATACTCTCTCATGGGCTTTTGTTCGGCTTCGCAGTTTTGGATGTAGGTCTCGTCAAAGTCGCCCCTGCTGAAAAACTCGTCGATGCTCTCCAGAAGCAGCTCCTGCTCCTCTGTCTTTCTGAAATCCATATAGATCTCCTTCCGTTTGAGTTTTAGCCACTGTTAAAACTGTGGCAAGCTTACACAGATGTATAGTGCAAGTTCCGTGCCAAGTTACATGGCGGCGGGAAAAAAGCGGACACGCCGCGCGGGGGACAGCCGCCATTGACGGTGGAACTTGTGATTTCGCAGGGCAAAACCACAAAAAAGCCGCAGCGCGGCCATTTTTCAATTTATTGCCCGACGTACCGCCCTGGGGGGGGACAGCCGCCATTGACGGTGGATCTTGAGGCTTCGCGGGGCAAAAGCTCAAAACAGTCTGTATCCTCATAGCTGACAGTGGAAAGAATAAACAAAAAAAGCTTAAAATTTTTTGGAGGAAAAAAGGCCGCTTTTGCCCGGACTGGACAGAACTGTACAGCCTGATCCGGCAGTGTAGCGTGCGTCAAAAGTGTAACGATACAGAAATGTAGCAAAATGCTACAAAAACAGCAAAAAAATTTGCCGAATATAATACAAACTTGACAATAAGGGGAATTATTTCTATAATTGCGCATGGATCGTCGGCCGCCGCCGTTTAGGCGGAGATGTATAGCCAGAAAATAAGGGGAGTGTAAATGAAAGAAAAAAATTTTTTCCCGGAACAGGAGCAGGCTGTTTTGGGGCTGATACAAAACTCTCTTTACCGATGTGAACACTCGGGAATACCAAGCTGGGAGAGGGCGCTGCCCGAGGTGTCCGCCCAGGCGAAGGAGGAGTGCGTGAAGCATGTTTCCGGCCACACGCTGCTCATCCGCGAGTCCTCGCCTGTGTATTACGCCAGACTTACCGAGGCCTTGGATCTGAACGAGGCCCTGCTCATGTACGTCGCCTCCAACATGGACGTGTACGCAAGGTACGGGAATAAGAAGCTTAAGGAAGAACTTAAGGCTGTGAATCTCCGTTTCGGTACGAACCTGAGCGAGGAGTATGTGGGCACGAACGCCGCCGCCCTATCCGCCAAAAGCGCGGGGGCGGTCTGGACCATCGGCGAGCAGAACTATGCCAGGGCCCTCCAGCCTTATGCTTTTTTTGCCTTCACGGTACACGCCCGGTATAACCGCTGCGTGCATATCCTTCTGGCTACAAGGGTGGATAATCTCAGCCCGGCGGTGCTGGGCCTTTTCCGGCTGATAGAAGCCACCGAGTCTGTGTTCTCCTCGGGCATGCTCACCCAGGACGTCATACTGAAAGACGCCATTTTCCGGGACAATTACAGCGATAAGCGCACTGAGAACATGTTGATACTTGTGGGCAACGGGGGGAAAATAACCTATGCCAACAACATTTTCTATGAGATGTTCAAAACCGACTACGGCAAGGTGCTGAACCTGCCCCTGGAGAAGGTGGTGCCGGAGCTTGAGTATGTGCTGAAGGATCTTCAGGAGAACGCGGACCCGCCCCAGCCCCGGCAGCTAAGGTTTGAGGCCTTGGGCCCGGTGGATTATTATGTGAGCTGCACCAAGGCGAACCAGCAGATGGCCGGCGGGGGCATAGCCGTCACCGTGCAGAGAATGCTGTTCCAGGAACGCCGGGGCCTACGGCACGAGGACGGCGCGAAATACAGCTTCAACGATCTGGTGGGCGTGTCGGAGAAATTTGAGCAGCTCAAACTCTTTGCCGAGCGGGTGGCGGCCACAGACTGCACAGTGCTCATCCGGGGCGAGAGCGGCACGGGAAAGGAGCTGTTTGCCCATTCCCTCCACAACGCCTCCGACCGCTGCGACAAGCCCTTTATTTCCGTAAACTGCGCGGCGATACCCCGCGAGCTGATAGGCAGCGAGCTGTTCGGCTATGTGGGCGGCGCTTTTACAGGCGCGAACCGCGGCGGGGCCAAGGGAAAATTTGAGCTGGCCCACGGCGGGACCCTGTTTCTGGATGAGATAGGGGAAATGCCCACGGATATGCAGAGCGTGCTGCTCAGGGTCCTGGAGGAACGGGCCATAACCCGCATAGGCGGCAGCAGGCCGGTGCCGGTGGATGTGCGGCTCATCGTGGCCACAAATCAGAATCTGGAAGACTATATACGGGAGGGGAAGTTCAGGCTGGACCTGTTTTACAGGCTCAATATAATCTCCCTGAATATGATCCCCCTGCGTGAGCGGAGGGAGGATATAGACCCCCTGGCCGACTCTTTTGTCATAAGGTTTTCAAAGCAGCACGCCAAGCCCTGCGACGGGATATCCCTTGAGGCCAGAAACGCCCTGCGCGCCTATGACTGGCCGGGAAATGTAAGGGAGCTCAGAAACGTGATCGAGCGGGGAGTCATCACCACGAACACCCGCTTTGTCGAGCTCCATCATCTGCCGCCTGAGATCCTGGGTGAGCTCTCTCCCCCTTCACTCCGGGAGAATGGCGGAGACTCCCTTGACCTGAACCGGCATATAGCGGATTACCGCTTTGAGGCCGTTGAACGGCTGATGAGAGAGTATGACGGGAACAAGTCGAAGGTGGCCAAAAAAATGGGTATCGCCAGGACCACACTGTACCGGATCCTCAAGGAAATGCAGAAGCAGAAGAAATAGCCCGGCCCGTATCCGGCGTCTGCCCTGAAAAAAGCATGAAACAGCCGCCCCCTCGTCTTGCGCTCAGGACGAGAGGGCGGCTGTTTATTGTAGTCTCGCGAAGTGAAACTACAATAATTTGCCATCAATGGCGTTTGCCGCGTGAGCGGCGAGCCAATTGGCATAAAATAAAAATAGCCGCAGGGCGGCTATCCCCCCTGTCCTACGGCGGCTGAGGGGACGGCCAAAAACTTGGCACGGAATTTGCACAAAAGATTTATGTGAATAAATCTGCAAAGATAAAGCAGACACACAGGAAAAAATGTGAGGTGCTCTATGAAAATTATCGTGTGCTACAAGTACATCCGTGACGAGGAGGGGATATCCGTAAATCCGGACCGGACAATGAATCTGAATTCCGCCTCCTGGGTCATAAGTCCCTATGACCTTAACGCCATCGAAGCCGGGATGAAGCTGGCGGCCGCGGCCGGAGACAGCAGCGTGGAGGTACTCAGCGTGGCCGGAGAGGTCCTGGACAACAGCAAAATGCGCAAGGCCGTTCTATCCCGGGGCCCGGCGAAGATGTACGGCGTCAAAACAGAGGACTGCGGGGACATATATTCTACCGCCCTTCTGCTCAAGCAGGCCATTGAGAGGATAGGCGGCGTGGACCTGGTCATATGCGGCGAGGGCAGCGGCGACATGTACAGCCAGACCCTGGGCGCGGTGCTGGCGGCCCTTTTGGAGCTTCCGGCCCTGAATGCCGTGGATTCTCTCGCCTGGGATGAAGGCACGGTGCTGGCTGCGCGCTCCAACGGCAGCCGGGCTGAAAGCTTCAGGCTCCATGGGCCGGCCGTGATATCTGTCACCAGCGACATATGCCTTACCCACATCCCCTCGATGAAGGATATCATGGCCGCCGGAAAGAAGCCAGTTGAGATCTGGGACGCTTCAGACTTTGAGCAGGCCGCCCCGGTAGCTGAAACGCTGTCGGTTCTTGCCCCGGAGCGCCGGGAGCGGATGCGGGTGGTCCTGAAGGAGAGCGACGAGACGGGCCTTGAAGAATTTGCCAGAGCCATAAAAAAATATCTCTGAAAAGGAGTGACGATAATGAAGAAAATATTTGTATTTGCCAACGACCCCGCCTGCGCCGCCGAGCTCACCGCCGGTGCGTCCGGCTTCGGAGGGAGCGTAACCCTCATCACAAGCGGCCGGGAATACGGCTCTGCCGACACAGTATACAGCTATCCTCCCGAGCTCTCCGCCGTGTCGCTGCTCCCGGCCATCGGGGCCCTTGTGACCGGTGAGGGGGCGGAGCTCCTGCTCTGTGAATCTGGCCGGGATGGAAGGCTCGTGGCCGGCTACTGCGCGGCAAAGCTGGGCACGAGTCCCCTCTGCGACGCGATGAGCCTTGAGTATTCCGGCGGTAAGCTGAGTGCCGCCCGGCTCGTGTACGGCGGCAGCGCGGTGAAGACCGAGAGCTGCCCCCTCCCCGCGGTGGCAGTGCTGGGGGCGGGCCTGTACGAGGCCGGGGCGGCGAAGAGCCCGGAACTGCGCTCCCTGGAGATATCGGGCTGGGAAGGCTTGGAGCTTGCGGGTATCAGCGCTGTTGAGAGCTCCGCCGTGAACCTTGCTGCGGCCAAAAAGGTGGTGGCCGCGGGACGCGGCCTTTCCTCCGCGGATAATATACCCGCCCTGGAGCAGCTTGCCCGGCTCCTGGGGGCCGAGATCGGCTGTACCCGCCCGGTGGCCGAGGAGGAACACTGGTACGGAAAGGACAGGTATATCGGTGTTTCCGGCTGCATGCTGAAGCCTAACTTCTATCTTGCTGTGGGTATCTCCGGCCAGATACAGCACATGGTGGGCGTAAACCAGGCGAACGTCATCTTCGCCATAGATAAAAACGAGAATGCCCCCATGATATCCCAGGCGGACTACAGCCTGATCGGCGATGTGAACACGGTCCTTCCCGCGCTGATAGAGAAACTTAGCTGAGCGGCAGGTACAAGAAAAAAGAAAAGGGGGAGCGAAAAATGTACGGCATGGGAGCCCTTGTGACCAAGGCGGCGCGCTTCTATCCGGAGCGCATGGCCGTGGCGGATATAAATGGCGAGCTGAGCTATGCTCAGCTAAACGACAGCGTTAACCGCATAGCGAACTATCTTCTGTATCTGGGCCTGAAGAAGGGGGACAGACTGGGCTTCGTCTGCGACAACTGCGTCGAATTCGCCCAGTTGTGGCTTGCGACCCAAAAAACAGGTATCGTCAGTGTCTTTTTGAATTACCGCGCCACCCAGGAAGAGATATCCAGGGACGTGCGGCGCTCCCGCTGCCAGGCCCTGTTCTACTCGCCGAAATGGAAAAGCATAATTTCCCGGCGCGACATAAGCGGCAGCGGCGTCCGCTTTCTCATAAGCTTTGGCGACGATACCCCCGACGGGCATATAAGCCTCAGCTATATCTGCCGTAACTCCCAGGCCGATGAGCCCAAGGTGGATATAGCGGAGACAGACTGGTCCACCATCCTCTATACCAGCGGCTCCACCGGCCTTTCAAAGGGCGTTGTGCGGACCCACCGTATGGTTTTTGAATATGCCATGCAAATGGCGGCGGAGCATGAATACTATAAGACGGAGCGGGTCTGTATCCTGTCCCACAGCCCCCTTTTCCACACCGGCGGCCTCAGCCAGCTTATGAAGTCCCTCGCCCTCAGCGGCTCTCTCGTTGTGGTGAACGGGGTGGACCCGGAGCTTATCTCGGCCCTGATAGAGAAATACCGGGCGACCCAGCTCTTCTTTGTGCCGCCTGTGAACATAATGCGCTTCGATGGAAGCCAGGGGCTGAGATCCCGCGACCTGTCCAGCGTGAACCATATCTGGGCCACCGGCGGCAAGCTCTCAGAAGAGTATGTGCTCAAAATGCTGGAGCTGTTTCCCGGCTGCCGTGTAAAGACCTCCTACGGCGGAACGGAGTTTTGCTCCGCAGGGAGCATAAGCCACTGCCTCACTCCCCAGCAGGTCTCCGCAGACCCGGAGCTTCTGGAAAGCGCCTGCACGATAGGTCTTTTCGCGGATGTGCGTCTTGTGGACGAAAACGGAGCGGACGTCGCCCTGGGAGAGCCGGGTGAGCTGCTGGTGTCCTCCCCCTTCGTTATGGAGGGCTATCTGGACGATCCGGAGGAGACGGCCAGGGTCCTTGTAGACGGCTGGTATCATACCGGCGATGTGTTCAGGATGGACCGGCGCGGACTGATGTACTTTATGGACAGGAAGAGCTCCATGATAAAGACCGGCGGGGAAAACGTGTACCCCAACGAGGTCGAATCAGTGCTCAGAAGGCATGATAAGGTCGTAGACTGCGCGGTGGTGGCCCTGCCCGACCCAAAGTGGGAGCAGGCTGTGGCCGCGGCGATAGTTCCGACGGGAGAGCTTGAGCTGAGCGAGCTGATGGATTTCGCGAGGCAGAATCTTGCCGGATACAAAAAACCCCAATATTACCTGCTGTTGGACGAGCTGCCCCGCACCGCTTCCGGGAAGATAGACCGCCGGGCGCTGCTCAACAGCCAGGTGTATCGATTCAAAAGCATAAAGGAAATAAACTGAAACAAGAGGTAGAATAATGAGGAGCGGAATAAAAGAACTTATATCCCGGATAGGGGAGAAGATAGGAGAAGAGAAGCTCCAGACCGGCGAGATGATAGGAGCGGACTACAGGCATGACGAGTATGTCGGCTTGGAAGGAGAGCCGGAGGCGGTGGTGGAGGCCGGGAGCACGGAGGAGGTCGCGGCGGTGCTGCGGCTGTGCAATGAGGCTGGGGTGCCAGTCACCGTCCGCGGTGCGGGCACCGGCCAGGCCGGGGGCTCCGTGCCCGTGAATGGGGGCGTGGTCCTGTCCCTTCGTGGGATGAACAGGATCTTGGGCTATGACGAGGGGGCAAGGACCCTGA
>DBGBEC010000240.1:0-3030 GCA_048477415.1 Candidatus Limivicinus sp.
TTTCTCCCCGGATTTTTGTATCAAAACCGCAATTTTCCAGGGCTTTTTCCGCCTGGCTCCTGTCAATTCCGCCAAGACCGGACAGAAGGGCGTTTACAAGGGTCTTGCGCCGCTGGCCGAAGGCGGCTTTGATAAGGCGGAACATCAGCGCCTCATTCTCCACCCGGACAGGTGGAGCGCTCCTGCGGCGAAGGCGCATCACGGTGGAGGTCACTTTGGGCCGGGGGATGAAGCAGGAGGGGGGCACGTCGAACAGAAGCTCCGTCTCCATATGCCACTGGACATAGAGGCTGAATGCGCCGTAGTCCCCGCTCCCCGCCCCGGCGCAGACCCGGCGGGCAAGCTCGCGCTGGACCATGACGGTGACGCTGTCAAAGCAGCCGGCCTCTATAAAGGCGGTGAGCAGCGGGCTCGTGACATTATAGGGGAGATTGGCGCAGACCACCGGGCGAAGGCCCGGGAGCTTCTCCTCCGCAAGCTGGCCAAGCCCCATCCTCAGAGCGTCGCCGAAGACTATCTCCACATTGTCCCGGTCGGCAAGCGTCTCGCCAAGGACGGGTCCAAGGCTCTTGTCCAGCTCTATGGCGAGGACCCTCCCCGCCCGGGCGGACAGCTCCGCCGTCAGGCAGCCTATGCCCGGGCCGATCTCCAGAACACCCGTACCGGCGTCAAGCCCGGCGCTCTCCGCGATACGCTCCGGCACCCAGCGCTCCACCAGGAAGTTCTGACCCATGGACTTTGAAAAGCGAAAGCCGTGTCTTTGCAGCAGGCTCTTTACCTGGCTTATATCCGTAAGCTCCATAGTCACCTGCTTTTAAAATAGCGCAGCCACTGGCCGGCAAGGCAGAGAGCCACAAGAACGCAGCCGGATATCTTGCCAAAGCCCGGCCCCTGGGCAAACAGGAGCAGCACCAGGGCCAAAAGCGCCACCACCGTCCAGATAATGGCCGAGATCAGATACCTTTTTTCGCCTTTGTTTCCTTTCATTTCACGCACCGCCTGTCCTTTAATATTTTCTCAAACGCCTGCCGGGCAGGGTCATGGCCCGGCTCGCAGTCTATGAACACGTTTCCACGATAGCGATAGCCGCTCTCCCGCAGGAGGCTCTGCATGGCCTTGTTCTTCCTGTGGGTGTCCGTCCTTACGCAGCGGCGGCCGAAGGCCCGGGTCTGCCGCTCCACAGAGCTGAGCATATATTCGGCGACTCCGCTTCCCCGATACTTCCCCGCCACCGCCGCCCGGTGCAGCACGCAGCTCTCCAGGCCCTCGGTCCATTTTCCGTCTTTAATGCCGGCATATACCGGCTCCGGCTCAATGGACAGGGTGAAAAAGGCCGCAGTCTCCACACCGTGGAGCACCAGGAAGCACTCGCCCCGGCGAATGTCGGCGATGAAGCGCTCCTCCCCCGGGTAAGGCCCCTGCCACTGGTCGACCCCGTGCCTTTTCAGAGAGGACCGGGCCTCCTCCACGATGGCCAGGATACAGCCCAGGTCCCCCTCCTCCGCCGGACGGACCGTAAGCGGCTCTGTAAGCTTTACGCGCCCGGCCTCTTTCTTCACTTCCTCAAGGAGCCGCCTGTCCTCCGGGCTCTCCAGGCGCAGCCGTGAGAACATGTCCGGCCGCTTTTCCATCGTCCGCTCAAGCTGCTTCTTCCGCCGCCACTTTTCCACCTTGGCATGGTCCCCGTTTAGAAGAGTCTCCGGCACGCTCAGACCCTCCCAGGTCTCCGGCCGGGTATACTGGGGATACTCCAAAAGCCCGTCCCAGTGGCTCTCCCCGGTATAGCACTGCTCGTCCGCCAGGACCCCCGGCACCAGCCGGCACACAGAGTCCGCCACCGCCATGGCCGCGATCTCCCCCCCGGTAAGGACAAAATCGCCAAGGGATATCTCCTCGTCCACACAGCGCTCTATAAAGCGCTCGTCCACCCCCTCGTAGTGGCCGCAGACCAGGACCAGATGGTCATAATCCCGCTTCAGGCGGCGGGCGGTCTCCTGGCTGTAGGGCTGCCCCTGGGGGCTGAGGTATATCACCCGGCTCTTACGTCCTTGTGCGGTTGACATAATATTTTCCAGGCAAGATCTCAAGGGTTGAGCCATCATGACGCAGCCCCAGCCGCCGCCATAGGGATAGTCATCCACCTGCTTCTGTTTATTTTCCGTAAAATCCCGTATTTGTACGCAATTTATCTCTATTATCCCCTTTTTTGCCGCTCTTCCGATGATACTCTCATGCAAGACCGCGTTCACCGTGTCGGGAAAAAGGGTCATTATATCTATTCTCAAGCTTTCACATCCCTTCGATCAGACGAACGCGGATGATCCCGGCCTCAAGGTCGGTTGACATAATAAATTCAGGTACGGCGGGTATCAGATGCTCGCTGTCCCCCCGGACCACATATATCCTGGAGGCCGGAGTCTCCAATATCTCTTCAAGCTTTCCCAGCTCCCTGCCCTCTTCATCCTGGACAGAGGCGCCGATGATATCCTGAAGGAAGAAGCTGCCCCGGGGCAGTCTGGCGTCTTCCCGGGCTATGTGCACGGTCTTGCCCTTTAGGGCCATGGCGGCGTTAAGGTCCTCCACCCCCTGGAGCTTCGCCAAAAGAAAGCCCTTCTGTTCCCTGGCAGAGAGCAGGGCCAGCTCCCTCCCGCCGATGAAAATCCGCTTAAAGCGCCGCATAAAGCCCGCGCTGTCCAGCCAAACCTCTATTTTCACTTCTCCGGCCACGCCGTGGGTGTTCACGATGCGTCCGGCCTCAATAAACCGCTTTTTCTCCATTTCAGCGCCTCCCGCCCCCCGGCCCGTTTCAAAGGCCCCGGGGCCAACTGTTAAAATCTCTTTATTTTAGCACATCCCGCCGCCTTTGCCAAGCCGTGAAAGGCCGGTACACAGCCACATATTTAAACGCCCACAGCAGAAAAGGGGCTGGCTCAAAATAAGAAATCGAGACCAGCCCCGAGCATTAGCGGCGTTGTGGAAAAGAGCAGCAGAAAAAACGCGAGAAACGGCCCAAATGTTGAGAAACAGCGT
>DBGBEC010000241.1:0-2416 GCA_048477415.1 Candidatus Limivicinus sp.
GCACTTTATACGGATCCTGGATCATCTGAGGGTCCCTTCTTATCGCTGTATTTCTTGTCGAATTTGGCCCAAAGGCCAAAGCATAGGATGTTTTTCAAAATGTCCGCGTCCTGCACCAGGGGTAGCTTGTCAAAATGAAAGAGGCAGGGCCCCAGGACGAGCTTCAGCATATCCCTGAAGCGCCCCTCGTTGTCCGGAAGGCCGTAATAGCGCCGGAAAGGGTTATAGCGGCCGTGAAAGCTGTCTTTATCCAGATCCATGCAGGCGTCCATTATATAAATGAAGCTGCCCAGCTCCCGGCCCATGGCGCGGAGGGTCCCGGCCCAGCGGTCCTCGCGCCAGACAAAGAGCTCCCCAAGCAGCTCGCCAAAGGCGGAGGCCGCCGCGTCCGCGTCTTCTATGCCTGCGTCCTCAAGGGCTCTGAGCTTCTCCATGGAGGCGGCCATGGCGGCGCACTGCCGGGGATATCTTTCGCTTATATCCAGATAGGCCCTTTTTAAGGCCCCGGAGGCAGCGAGGGCGGCCAGATCCCCGTCGTCCCGCCAGTCGTCGGCGCATTTATGGTAGCTGAGGGCCAGATCCATGTCAGCGCCATAGTCGGTCGCCGCGCTTTGCCACCGGCCACGGGGCTTCAGAGGGTGGAGCAGGCAGGTCCCCTCCCCTTCCTGTTCCTCCGGCTCGTACAGGGAGTTCAGAAGGAGGACCAGAAAACACATGTCGTAGTTCAGCGTAAGCCTGGAGATCTGGCCGTGCCGCCGCCTGAGGCAGAGGCAGAGCCCGCAGTAGCAGGCCCGGTAACGGAGCTGCTGCTCCTCTGTGAGCAGCCCGGCTGCCGCTGTGAGATAGCCGAACATCTCAGGATCTGCCCGTGAAGGAGGTGCCGCATTTGCGGCAGACGATCTTTATTTTGCCGTGGCCCCTCGGCACCCGGAGGGTGGTCCTGCATGAGGGGCAGGTAAAAAACTTATAGTCACGCCGCTGGACCCAGCGCTCGCGATGTATCCTGAAGAACCCGGATAACCTGAACTTCAGCCGCATAAACTTCCCGTTCTCCTCCCTCCGCCTGGACAGGTTCCTGGAAAACATGCGGAAGTATATGAAAGCGAGAAGGACAAAAACCAGCGGGTACAGCAGTCTCCCCGCGCTCCGGGAGAAGATACCCGCCAGGAGCAGGAGCAGCACATCGATTACAAGCAAAAAAATATTGAGCTGATCATTGCCGTTTCTTCCGGCCATGAACCTTGCCAAGCGTTCTCTCATGTCCTCACCTTGTCATATTTTTTCTAATACTTGATTGTACCACAAGAAAAGGTCAAAACATCAAATAATTGTTAACTTCTCAGCCCAGGCTCAGCTCCACGATCCTCTGACAGAGCTGGGCATAGGTTATGCCCTCGACGGCGGCGGCCTTGGGGATAAGGCTGTTCGGCGTCATGCCGGGGAGCGTGTTTATCTCAAGGCACCAGGCCCTTCCCTCCCGGTCAAGGATGAAGTCCGCCCTGGAATACACTCTCAGGCCCAGGGCCCTGTGCAGCGCCAGGGCATAGCCGCTTATAAGCTCATACTCCGCCCGGCTTATGGGGGCGGGGCAGAGCTCTGCCGCGCCCTCATCCCCGCTTTGGTACTTCGCCACATAGTCAAAGTTCATGCCCTCCGGAGGCACGATCTCGATGGCGCTGAGACAGCGCTCTCCCAGGACGGGGACCGTCAGTTCCCGGCCTTCTATTTTTGCCTCACATATCACCCGCCGACCGTAGTTCATGCTGTCAAGCAGGGCGGCTTTCAGCTCCTCCCTGGACTCGGGAAGATAGACGCCTATGGAGGAGCCGCCGTCCACCACCTTCAGGGCGCAGGGCAGGGGCAGTTCGCCAGCGAGCTCGTCTATGTCCTCCGCGCCGGGGCAAAGCTCCCGCCAGGCGGGGGTGGGCACGCCGCAGCTTGCCATAATGCGCTTGGCAACGGCCTTATCCATGGCCATGCCGCTGCCCAGGGGGCCGGAGCCCGTGTAGGGCGCGCCTATAAGCTCCAGCGCGGCCTGGATCTTCCCGTCCTCCCCGTCCGCGCCGTGAAGGCCCAGGAAAACACAGTCTGCCATGGAGCAGAGCTCAAGCACATTCTTTCCCAGGCGGCTGGGGCTCTTATCCTTCCTGGAGGCGATGACGGCCCCTATGTCCGGGGCGCTCTTTTCTATGGCCGCCTCGCCGCAGAGGCCGTCTTCCGCCTCGAAAGCGGATCCAAGAGGGCCCTGGAAATTTTCCAGGCCCAGATACATATCCACAAATATGGCCTTATGCCCAAGGCTCCGCAGAGCCCTGCATACAGATGTGGCGGTCACAAGGGAGACATGGCGTTCAGTGCTTATGCCGCCGCCGAGAACAACAATTTTCATGGCGCAAAATATCCTTTCAAAAATGCT
>DBGBEC010000242.1:0-12876 GCA_048477415.1 Candidatus Limivicinus sp.
GCTTGGACCATCCGGCGGCGGGGAAAAGACGCCCCGCGGACAGGGAGCGCCTGTCCGCTCCCGCGCCGAATAAAGGCGGACTGGCCCCGTTTTTCCGGAAGTTGTGGTAAAACTTCAAAAAATGTCTGGTATGGAGGAATAATATCGTAAAATTATATACATAAAACGGAGGCTTGACGTGTTAGAATTTTGTCATAAGAGCTTCTGCTATACATTCCCAAAACAGCAGCCCCAGAAAAACGGACGGACAAGCCCCGGCGAAAATATTTTATAAGAAAGAGTGTATTGCTATGAGTTACGACGCATTATTCAGCCCTATCAAGATCCGCGGACTGGAACTTAAGAACCGTGTTCTGCTTCCCGGCATGAACACCAAGATGGTCAAGAACAAGCACGGTGTCAGCGATGACGCGGTGGCCTACCACGCGGCCCGGGCCGCCGGCGGCTGCGGACTGAACATCTTTGAGCTGGTGGCCATCTGCCCCCAGACCCATGCCGGCCTGTACTTCGGCATCGATGAAGAGAGCGATGTGGCCGAGCTTCGCAAAGTCACCGACGCTATCCACGCCAACGGCGGCAAGGCCGGTGTTCAGATCTGGCACGGCGGCTTCGTGCCCGAGCAGTTCTTCGACAAGACCTGCAAGCTTGAGACCCCCGACACCCTTTCCGTAGAAGACATACACAGGATAGTCAAAGAGTTCGGTGTGGCCGCCAGACGGGCCGTTGACGCGGGCTTCGACGTGCTTGAGTATCACGCCGCCCACACCTATCTGCCCCACGAGTTCCTCAACGCCTATCTGAACACCCGCACCGACGAATATGGCGGAAGCCACGAGAACCGCTGCCGTTTCCCCCTGGAGTGCATTAAGTCCATCCGCGAGAACATGCCCGAGGACATGCCCCTCTTCATGCGCCTTGACGCCATCGACGAGATGATGCCCAAGAACATGAGCGAGGATGAGATAGTCGACTTTATCAACAAGGCTGCCGACGCCGGCGTCGACCTGGTCGACCTGTCCCGCGGCAACGCCCGCAGCAACGCCACTGTCTACGAGGTCCCCCCCTACAACCTGGAGCCCGGCTTCAATATGGACAATATCGCCAAGATAAAGTCCAGGGTCAAGATCCCCGTGGCCGGTGTTGGCCGTATAAACACCGCCGCTCTGGCGAACCGGCTCATCGAAGAGGGCAAGTGCGACATGGTGGCCGTTGGCCGCGCCCAGCTTGCCGATCCCGAGTGGTGCAACAAGTCCAGGGAGGGCCGCGAGGACGAGATCCGCATGTGCATCGGCTGCACCCAGGGCTGCTATGACAAGGTCATCGACCCCAAGGCCACCCACATCACCTGCACCCGCAACCCCATGCTCTGCCTGGAGTACAAGGGCCTTGAGAAGGCCGAGACCCCCAAGAACGTCATGATAATCGGCGGCGGTATCGGCGGTCTGACCGCGGCCCAGTTCCTGAAGGCCCGGGGCCACAAGCCCACCATCTATGAAGCGAGCGACAAGTGCGGCGGCCGCTTCGTCCTGGCCGGCAAGGCCCCCAAGAAGCAGGCCTTCACCGAGGCTGCCTACTGGGAGGCCGAGGAGTGCGCCCGCCAGGGTATCGAGATAAAGACCGGCGTCACCGTCACGCCCGAGCTTATCGAGCAGGTGAAGCCCGACCATGTTATCGTTGCCATCGGCGGCGAGTACAAGGCCCCCGCCATCCCCGGCATAGACGGCGCCGACGTGGTATTTGCAGAGGATATCCTGGCCGGTAAGGTCCAGGCCAAGGGCGAGACCATCGTTCTCGGTGGCGGCGGCACCGGCATAGAGGTCGCCCAGTACCTGGTTGAGAACGGTGTGAGCGACGTCCGCGTCATGGACAAGGTCCGCGTTGCCAACGGCACCGGCATGCTCCGCAACATGTTCCTGAACCTGGAATACACTCCCGAGCAGATAAAGCGCAGCAACAAGTCCAGCATCATCGAGATAGGCGACCACGAGATAACCTATAAGTTCACCGACAAGTTCAAGAAGACCAGCACCAAGACCAGGCACTTTGACACCCTCGTCGTGGCAGTTGGCCTTGTCTCCAGACCCACTGAGGCTCTCACCGCCAAGTGCGAGGAGCTGAACATACCCTACGATGTTATAGGCGACGCCAAGGCTCCCCGCATGGGCATTGACGCCACTGCCGAGGCCTATGCCGTCGGCACCACTATCTGACAAATACAAGGAGGATAAGCGCAATGACTGTAGAAGAACGTCTGGAAGCCCTTGAAAAGGAAGTGCAGCAGCTCAAAGACGCTGAAGCCATAAGAGATCTGAAGAGCCGCTACTTCCGCGCCCTGGACACCAAGGCCTGGGACGAGCTGGAGACCACCCTTGCCCCCGACATCTCCACCTCCTACTCCAACGGGAAACTGGTCTTCCACGGCCCCAAGGAGGTCACGAACTACTTCAAGGAAGTTATGCCCGAGACCGAGATCACTCTTCACCAGGGCCATAACCCCGTCATCACCTTCGAGAGCGACACAGTGGCCTATGGCAAGTGGTATCTCCAGGACAACCTGATCTTTGCCGAGGGCAACCCCTACTGCGGCACCCAGATCCAGGGCTCCGCCATCTACACCGACAAGTACATAAAGGTAGACGGCAAATGGCTCATTGCCGAGACCGGGTATCTGCGCATCTACGAGGAGAGCTGGCAGCGCGACAGCTCCCACAGGATAAGCATAAACATGTTCCGGCCCAAGAAAAAGAAGGTCGTGAAGAAGAAATAAGCTTCAAGTATCCATAGAGTTTCATGTCGCCGCCATGCCATATGGCATGGCGGCGACAGACTATCATAGGGAGGGGGCTGCTTTCCAAAGGGCTTTGAGCGAAGAGCCTTTTGGAAAGGCGCCTGCGGAAAAGTGAACGATGGGAATGGGGAGACAGCCGTGCTTCGCCGGATAAGAAGGAAGATATACAGAAAAATACGCTTTAAGACCTGGTACAGGAAGGCCAGCTATTACCAGCGGAAAAAGGACCATATAGACGAGTACATAGCCCGCTTCAAAAAGCCGGAGGAGCTGAAGGACAGGGCCTATGTCCGCAGTCTCCGCCGGGACATGATCCGCTGCCTTATGAAATACGGCTCATATTACGATGAGTATTTTCTCTTCGGCTTTGAGGGCAGGGACCACGAGTATCGGGACAGCTTCATAACCGAGGGCATACGCATGAGCTATTACCCCCGGATGAACGACAGCCGGAACACGGACATGCTTGAAAACAAGTACCGGACCTATAAAAAATTCAGGCCCATGTTCAAGCGCGAGATCCTCTATGTGAAAAAGGGGAGCGAGGTCACTGACCAGGCGGTGGAAGCCCTGGAGGCCTTCGGCCGCCGGCATGGGCGCTATATGGTGAAGCCCGTGTACGCCGCCTTCGGAAAGGGCGTCCACACCGAGGAGCTGAGGGATCATCCCGACGTCAGGGCCGCCCTAAATGCCTACAGCGAGAAGGGCGCGGTCCTGGAGGAGCTTATTGTCCAGGGCGGGGAGATGGCCGTGATACACCCCCAGTCTGTGAACACTCTGCGTATACCAACGGCGGTGATAAAAGGCGAAGACGGAGAGCCGGAGGTCCGGCTCTTCAACCCCACCCTCCGCATGGGCCGCAATGGGAGCCTGGTGGACAACTTCAGCGCCGGGGGCATAAGCGCCCTTATCGATCCGGAGACGGGCAGGCTGTGCTCCAATGGGGCGGACAAGAAGGGCGGCCGCTACGAGCGCCATCCGGACAGCGGCGTCAGCTTCATGGGCTTTCAGATACCCCGCTGGGAGGAGGCCCGCGCCATGGTGAAGGAGGCGGCCCTGATGGTGCCCGGAAACCGCTACTGCGGCTGGGACCTGGCCTTCAGCGAGAAGGAGGGCTGGTGCATGGTGGAGGCGAACTGCACCGCCCAGATGAGCGGGATGCAGCTTGTGACGAGAACAGGGCGCAAAAAGGAACTGGAAGAGCTGATATCCAAAATGTGAAAGAGCCGGAGAGATATAGAATGAGCTACAGTATAAGAGACATAGCGGCGGCCCGGCGGCATATACGGAATTTTTCCCGGGAGTTGGCCGGACGCTGCGGGAAAAGCCCGGAATTTCTTGAAAAAGACATAATCAGGACCAAAAAGCTCAACCACATATCCCTGGGTGAATATGAGTGGACAGGCTGCTACGACATGGACGCCCGGCGGAAAGAGGCCCTTTCCACCCTGTGGACAAGGGCGCAGTTCAGAAAGACCTTTACAGACCGGCGTTATATCGCCATACTTATGAACAAGTATATCTTTTCCAAGGTCTTCTCCGATTTCTGCGGCAGGACCTGTCTTCAGTGCCGTGATGTGGACATGGAGAGCCTCCGCCGTCTGGCCGGGGAGACGGGGAAGGTGGTCATAAAGCCCAACTGCAAGGGCCAGGGCAAGGGCGTGAAGGTCCTGCCTGCCGGGGACCAGGAGGAGCTTCGGGCCGCTCTTGAAGCGATAAGGGCCCTGGACGGCGGCATAGTGGAGGAGTTCATCTGCCAGCACCCGAGCATCGCCAGGCTCAATCCCGGGGCAGTGAGCATTATCCGTTTTTACAGCCTCTCATCTCCCGCGGGCTCGTATATCTTTGCCCCGGTGCTCACCGTGGCCACGGAGAAGGACATTTCAAACGGCTGCCAGGACGCGCTGACAGCCATGATAGATATAAGAGACGGCCGGGTCATAAGCCAGGCCGTGGATCAGAACCAGATCGTCGACTATGAACGCCATCCCGTTACCGGCCAGCCCTTCAGAGGCCTTCAGATACCCTTCTGGCAGGAGAGCCTGGAACTGATGAAAAGGGCCCTGCCTCTGGCGGAGAAGATCTCCAACATCGGCTGGGACCTGGCTGTGACCGAAGAGGGCCCCCTCATCGTGGAGGCCAACACCATCCCCGGCTTCAACACCGCCCAGTACAGGGGCTTTGGCTGGATAACCGAGGGCTATGGCTATCAGCCTCTTTTTGACGAGGGCATGAAGTCCCGGCCGTTTACCGACATGGACAGATACGAGCGGGTCCTGCTGAAGGTCCGCTGAGACAGAGCGCGGCCCCGGCAGTGGAGAAAGGGAGAGAGATATGGAGATAGTCATCTCCGTCGCCTTTGGCGCATGGATAGCGATCACCGCCCTGGTCTACAGGAGCCTTACGGCTCCGGGGCGGAAAGGGGGGCGGAAAAAGTGAATGTTTACCTTGTGGGCATCCTCTTTTTCCTGGGCCTGTTTTTCCTTGTGGGCGTTCTGGCCGGCCGCCGGGTAAAAGATACCAACGACTACTATGTAGCCGGCAGGCGGGCCCCGGTCATTTTGGTGGTGGGCTCGCTCATCGCCTCCTTTCTGTCCACGGGGGCCTTCCTTGGCGACACGGGAGAGGTCTATTCCGGCTTCTTCATGGGCATCGTCATCGTGGGCGTTATCCAGGCCACGGGCTATATCTACGGCGCGGGCTTTTTCGGCAGATACATACGGCGCAGCCGGGCCAGCACCCTGCCGGAATATTTCGGGCAGCGCTTTGGCTCCCCGGCTCTGAGAAAGCTCTCGGCCCTTATCCTCATCGTCTCCGTCAGCGCCTATCTCCTCTCCGCTATACAGGGCGTGGCCACCCTGATAAGCGACATCACGGGCTTTGGCTATTCCATATGCACGGTGATAGTCTGGCTGGCCTTCACCGTGTTCACGATATACTCCGGCTCACCCGGCGTGCTGCTCACGGATACGATGATGTTCATGGTCTTCCTTCTGGCCTCCCTCTGCGCCGTTCCTTATATCGTGAACGCGGCGGGGGGCTGGTTCCCGGGGATAGAGCGCCTGGCCCTGGCCCAGGATCTGCCCGGGGCCATATCCTGGGCGGGCTATTCCGGATACCTCTATCCCAATGGCTGGAGCAATCTGGCCTGGGCCCTGACCTATGGCCTGGTGTGGGCCCTGGTGGTCTCCGTGAGCCCCTGGCAGACCAGCCGTTATCTCATGGCCAGGGACGAGCATGTGGTCATGCGCTCCTCCGTCTGGTCCTCCATAGGGGTCATGTGCGTCACGATAGCCCTGTATTTCATGGCGGCCTTCATCCGCAATATAAACGGCAGCCTGGAGGGGAGCAAGGCGCTTATCTGGGCGGCGGTGAATGTGCTGCCCCCGGTCATAGGCATCCTTATGCTCTCCGGTATAAGCGCGGCGGGAATATCCTCCGCCTCGACCTTCCTGTCTCTTGTGGGCTTCTCCGCAGTGAACGATGTTTTTCCCGGCAGATATGCCGACGACAGGGCGAAGCTCCGGGCCTCAAGGCTCGCCATGCTCATCGTCAGCCTTGCGGTGCTGGTCCTGGCCTATATAAATCCGCCCCAGATATTTGTTATAATGTACTTTGGCGGCACAGTCATCGCCAGCTCCTGGAGCGTGGCGGCCTTCGGCAGCGTGTGGAGCAAAAAGCTGAGCGGAGCGGGGGCCTTTCTCAGCATGTTGCTGGGCTTCGCGGGCTGCGCCGGGTCAAAGATCCTATATTCCGCCATGGAACTGGTGCCCCCGGTCTGGCTGGATCCATTTTTCATCGGCATCGTGCTGAGCCTTTTGGGCGCCGCCGCCGGCTCTCTCCTGCGTCGGCCGGGGCCTGGGAACGAGCTTCGCCGCCGTGAGCTTTTCGAGAGCTCCGCCGCGGACGAGGCGGAAAAAACAAAGGATAACAGGATGTGGCTTTTGTACCTGGCCTTCGGCCTGGGCCTTGGCGCTTTCTTCCTGTTCATGTACGCCCTGCCCTACAGCCGGGCCGTGGGCTGAGACCACGGGAGGTTCTCTATGGAAAAGACCGTAAAGCTCTATTATGCCAAGCTTGCCAACATGGGGGATCTCCTCAACGTGCTCATAATCGAAAACTGTTTCGGGCTCAAGGTCGAGCGGCATTCATTCCTGACCGGCGAGATGAGCGCCATCGGCAGCGGCCTGGGTCAGTATGTTTTCCACGGCGGCCCCCTTATGAAGCTGCGCCAGGGGATAAACGGCCTTGTCAGGCCCCATGTCTCCGTCTGGGGCACGGGATTTATAAACTATGACGAGAGGGACGGCCGTTTTTTTAAAAGAGACATGGCCTTCCACGCCCTGAGAGGGCGGCTCAGCCTCCGCCGGGTCGAAAGAATGCTGGGAAAAAGCCTTGACATACCCACCGGTGACGGGGGTATACTGGCCTCGGAGCTGTTATCCCGGGTCCCGGAGAAAAAATACAGCCTGGGTATCATCCCCCACATCTGCGACCTGAAGGACGAGGCGGTGGAGAAGCTTAAAGAGAGCTATGAAAACGCCATCGTCATAAACGTGAAGGACGAACCACTTCAGGTGGTGGAGCAGATAGCCCAATGCGGCTTTGTCCTTTCCAGCAGCCTTCACGGCCTTGTAGTGGCGGACAGCTTCAACATACCGAATATGCATGTCCTCTTTTCCGACAGGCTCTTAGGGGACGGCTTTAAATTTGACGACTATTATTCGGCCTATGGTCTTGAGCACAGAGCGAGGGACCTGCGCCTTATGCCCCCGCCCTCCCTTGAGGAGATAGGGGACAGCTACAGCCTCAGCCCCGCCATGGTGGCGGATAAAAAGAAGCTCATGCGGGAGTGCTTTCCGGAGCTTGAGAGAGAATGAGAGGGCGGACTGTGGGAGAAGAGCTCATATCTGTTGTGATCCCCTGCTATAACCGGCGGGATAAAATAATGCCCTGTGTAGAGAGCGTTCTGGGCCAGAGCTATGATAACATAGAAGTGATACTGGTGGACGACGGCTCCACCGACGGGACGGGGGAGCTCTTTTCAGATCTCGGCGACAGCCGCCTGCGCTTTCTCCGCTATGAGGAGAACCGGGGGGCCTGTCACGCCAGAAACTACGGGGCGGAGCGCGCGAATGGGGAATATATCGCCTTTCAGGACAGCGACGACACCTGGGAGCCGGATAAGCTTGAAAAGCAGCTTGCCCTGCTGAAGGACAGCGGCGCGGACCTGTGCTTTTGCGGCATGCGCCGGGTGGCGGAGAACGGTGCGGAGTTTTATTATCCTGTCCACGGCTTCAGAGCGGAGCGCGCCCTGGAAGAGTTTCTGGCGGAAAATCGGGCCAGCACTCAGACCATGCTCATGAGGCGGCCGGTCTGGCAGGAGCTCCGTTTTGACGAGAGCTTTCGCCGCTATCAGGACTGGGACTTTGCGATACGGGCGGCGGAGCGCTTCAGGCTTGCGTACCTGCCGGAGGCCCTGGCCCGGTCAGAGGTCAGCGCCGACAGCATTTCATCCACCGTCAAGTCATACCCGGCCCTTCAGCACCTTTATACAAAGCACCGCTCCCTGTACGAGCGTTTTCCCGTCTGCGGCGCGGTTATGGAGCGGCGCATGGGGAAAAGGCTCTGCCGGGAGGAGCCGGCCCTTGCCGCCGGCCATTACCGGGCGGCCTTCAGGCTCAGCCGCCGGGGCTATGATCTTGCCTGCTTTATATCATGCAAAGTCCGGGCCGTATTGAGCCCCGGCGGAAAGAGGGAGCAGCCGTGAACGCTTTCGTTATCCTCCATTACCGCGCCTATGACAGCACCAACCGCTGCGTAAGCAGCATAAAGGCCCTGGAAGGGGACAACCACATCGTCATCGTGGACAACGCCTCCCCCGACGGGACCGGCCTTCTCCTCCGGGAAAAATACGCCGGGGACGAGCGGGTGAGCGTGCTCCTGGGCAGCGAAAACGCCGGCTTTGCCCGGGGCAACAACTTCGGCGTCCGCTTCGCCTGGGAAAAGCTCCGGCCCGATTTCATGGTGGTCTTGAACGATGATGTGGAGATAGAGCAGAGGGACTTTGCCCTCCGCCTGCCGGAGATATATAAAAACCAGCCCTTTGACCTTTTGGGGCCGGACATCGTCTCTGTTTTCTCCGGCATACATCAAAATCCCAAGAGCCTCAAGCATTGCAGCCTGGATTCCACCAGGAAGAAGCTGGCCTATGTAAGGCGGAGCCAGAATCCTATCCTCATGCTCCTGAGCAGCGGCCAGAAAAACAGCCCCGCCATCTGGCGCCGCGTCCAGCGGAAAAAGCGGGCCCGGCAGAATATCGACAGCTCTGTCCCCGCCCGGGATGTGATGCTCCACGGCGCCTGTGTGATATTCTCAAAACGCTATATAGAGCGGCATCCCGAGCCCTTTTTCCCCGGTACCTTCATGTACTATGAGATGGAGATCCTTGACTGGCTCTGCCGCAGAGAGGGCAGCGTGGTCCTGTACGACCCGTCCATAAGCCTTATCCACTATCAGTATGTGGCCACCAAGATGGAGTTTCGTTCCATCATAAAGCGCTCAAAATTTGTCGCCTCCTGCCTTGGCGATTCTCTGCTGGCGGCGGAGGAGCTCATGGAGCGCCTGGAACTGCCCCAGGCTGAGGAAGAGCGGGAGCGCGCGGCGGGCCCCGCCCTGATGGACGCGTGACGGCCCGTGAAAAAGAAAAAGATAAAAAGCGGCAGCCGGGCCATTTTCGCGGCCCTGTCCTATATTTCTCCCAGACTGAATACAAGGCTGCTGTTTCTCAGAAAATTCGGCCGTCTGCCGGAGCTTGAAGCTCCCCGGACCCTGAATGAAAAGCTTTTGAAGATGAAGCTTGAGCGCTATGGAAAGGACCCTCTTGTGCGGCGCTGCGCCGATAAGTATCTGGTGCGCGGCTTCGTGGCCGAGAGGGGCTGCGCCGACAGTCTCAACAGGCTCCTCGCCGTGTACGACAGGCCCGAGGATATCGACTGGCAGGCCCTGCCCCAGCGCTTCGCCCTGAAATGGAACTTCGGCTGCGGCTATAATCTTATCTGCGCGGATAAGAGCGCCCTGGACAAAAAGACGGCGCTGAAGCAGCTTAAAAAATGGGGCCGGGAGCCGTTCTGGGCCTATTATTCCGAGCTTCAGTACAGAGGTATGGAAAAAAAGCTCATCGCTGAGGAGTATATTGGCCGGGAGGACGGGATCCTGCCGGAGGACTATAAGTTTTACTGCTTTAACGGCAGGGCCCATTGCGTTATGCTCTGCCAGGGCCGGGAAGAGGGCTGGCCCAGATTCTATTTCTTTGACAGGGACTTCAGGCTCCTGCCCATAAACCGCGACTCCCAGGCAGCCCCGGCAGGCTTCAGCCTGCCCAGACCACCGGGGATCGAGGAGGCCTTCCGCACGGCGGACAGGCTGAGCCAGGGCTTCCCCTTCGTGCGGGTAGACCTGTATATAACAGAGGGACGGGTGCGCTTCGGGGAGATGACCTTTACCCCCGCCGCGGCCCTTGACAACAAGCGCCTGCCCGAGACGGACCTTATGTTCGGGCAGCTGCTTTCCATTTAGGAGGCGGGCTTCATGGATATAGCCATCATTGGCGCGGGCAACAGCGGCTGCGCCCTGGCGGCGGACTACTCCGCCCGGGGCCACCGGGTGAAGCTTATCAAAAGCTCCCAAAGCATACACGACGATAATTTTAACTATCTGCTGGAAAACGGCGGCGAAATGACCCTGGACGAGTTTGGCCGGAGGACCGTCTGCAAGATCCACACGGTGACAAGGGACCTGGACCAGGTGAGAGACTGCGCCGTCGTGATCCTCTGCCTTCAGACCGGCTGGCACAGGCCGGTGCTGGAACGGCTGGTGCCGCGGCTCAGCCCCGGGCAGCTCCTGCTTATAAATCCGGGCTATCTCTCCACGGCCTATGTCCTCTCCATGGACCCTCCCCCCGGCCTCATCATCGCCGAGACCGAGAGCACCTTCATCGACGGCCGGATCATTGCCCCGGGGGAGTTTCGCGTGGGCTTCAGGAACGTGAGAAACCCGGTGGGCATATACCCCCGGGCCCTGAAAGAGCGGGGGATCGCCCTGCTTGAGCGCCTGGGCAGCCCCTTTACATACCTGGAGAGCGTGGCAGAGGCCGCCCTCCATAACCCGAACATGATAGTCCACACCGTGGGGGCCGTTATGAGCATACCTCGTATCGAGGCCACCGGAGGGGACTACTGCATGTATCACGAGGTGTTCACCCCCTCCGTGTGGAAGATCCTGGAGGCCCTGGACGGGGAGAAGATAGGCATCCTCCGGCGGCTGGGCTATGCCCCGCTGAGCTATGTGGAGGCCTGCAAGCACAGGAACAGCCTGGATGATGAGAGCGACGCCAGAGAGGTCTTTTTCGCCTATGCCGCCATGCCCACAAGGGCCAAAGGCCCGGTGAACGTCAGATCCCGGTACATAACCGAGGATGTGCCCCAGGGCCTTGTGCTCATGGAATCTGTCGGAAGGAGCCTTGGCATGGAGACCCCGGTATGCTCCGCGCTCATCGAGCTGGCCTCCGCCGCCCTGGGCGAGGATATGCGCCTTCATGGCCGCAGTCTTGAGGCTCTGGGCCTTGAAAACGTGAGGGCCATCCTGAAAGACGGAAGGGGCGGGGGCGCTGATGTCTAAGACAAGCTGGACAAAAAGGACCTATGCCATGTGCCGCCGCCTTGCCGAGCAGAGGGGCGGCAGCACCCTCTGGTATTTTGCCGACGCTCTGCGCTGCGGAAAAAGGCACGGCAGCTCGCCGGAGAATTACTTCGTCCTCCGCTTCTTCGCCCTGAGCGACCGGGAGCGGGGAGAATATCTTACCTCCGGCCGCTCGAAGGCGGCGGACAGCAGGCTGAATCTAAGGGCCCGTCCGGAGGAGCTTGAGGTCCTGGGCAGCAAGGCGGCCTTCGCCCGGAGCTTCAGGGCGCTGCTGAAGAGGGAGATGATTTTTGCCCCGGACTGTTCAAGGGCGGAATTTGAGGCCTTCCTTGAGCGCTGGGATGAGTTTATAATAAAGCCTGAACGGGGCATACAGGGGCGCGGTGTGGAAAAGCTCCGCCGGGAGGATATCCCGGACCGGGAGGCCTTCTTTGCCCGCTGCCGCGGGGAAAAGCTGCTGCTGGAGCAGCTCATCAGGCAGCACCCGGCCCTGAACATGGTCAACCCCTCCTGCCTCAACTCTGTGCGCCTTAACCTGGCGAGAACGCCCGCGGGGGAGCCGCGCTTTATAGGGGCCTGCCTTAAATGCGGCGCTCCCGGGGCCGCGGCGGACAATTTCCATTCCGGGGGCGTGGCCTATCCCCTTGAGCTTGAAAGCGGAAGGGTGACAGGCCCCGGCAGGAACAACAGCGAGCTCAGAGACTTTACGCGGCACCCGGGCAGCGGCTGCTTCATGCCGGGCCTTCAGATCCCCTGGTGGGAGGAGACAAAGGCCCTGACTCTCAGGGCCATGGAACAGGTGCCCAGCCTCGGCTATGTGGGCTGGGACGTCGGCATAGGCCCCGATGGGCCGGAGCTTATAGAGGGCAACTGCCGCTGGCCGGGGGGCAACATAATCCAGTTGGACGGCCGGGGCAAGTATCCCCTTATACTATCATGCATGGGTGATCGAAATGAGCTTTGAATTTTTGACGGAAAATGTGCTGGTAAAGAATCTGCGGGCCTATCCGGTCCTGAGAAAACGCTTCAACAAATATATCAAAGGGGTGAACCGCCTGCCCGAGGGCTTCAGCCGGGGCAAGCTCTTCAACGACTATCTGAAGGTCCGGCGCAATAACCCGGAAAAGCGGGTCTCCATGTCCGAATATATGATATTCGGCTTTTACGGCCTGTCCCTTTCCCAGCAGAAGTCCTTTCTCACCGACACGGAGGCCACTCTGCTCATGCGCCCGTATAATGCCCAGTCCGAGCCCTATCTGAAGGATAAAGTCCGCTTCCTCCATACCTTTGGCGATTTTATAAGCCGCGACTGGCTCTATCTGCCCGATTCCAGTCCCGAGGAGTTCATGGCCTTTCTCGAAAGGCACGGCGAGGCTGCCATGAAGCCC
>DBGBEC010000243.1:0-2035 GCA_048477415.1 Candidatus Limivicinus sp.
GAGCATGCGCCTGTCGAGCGCGTCCAGACCCAGCTTGTCCACCTCAAGGCTTGAGAGGGCCATATCCGCCACAGCCTTCGTGATCATGCCGTCGGCCTTGACCTGGGCAAAATCCCGCACCCTTCTGAGCAGGCGGTTAGCTATCCTGGGCGTCCCTCTGGAGCGGGAGGCTATCTCATAGGCACCGTCGCTCTCTATCTCCAGACCGAGGATACCGGCAGAGCGCTCCACGATCCTTTTAAGCTCCTCCGGGGTGTAGAGCTCCAGCCGGAGAGACATGCCGAAGCGGTCTCTCAAGGGGGCTGTAAGCTGGCCCGACCTGGTGGTGGCGCCGATAAGGGTAAAGTGCGGCAGGTCCAGGTGCAGCGAATTGGCAGAGGGGCCTTTTCCCAGGATGATATCTATGGCATAGTCCTCCATCGCGGGATAAAGGATCTCTTCATAGGCCCGGTTCAGCCGGTGTATCTCGTCTACAAAAAGGATGTCGCCCTCGTTCAGATTGGTGAGCATCGCCACCAGATCCCCGGGCCTTTCAATGGCCGGGCCGGAGGTGATGCGCATGTTAACGCCCATTTCGTTTGCGATGACCGCCGCAAGCGTGGTTTTTCCAAGGCCCGGTGGGCCGTGGAGCAGCACATGGTCCAAAGCCTCTCCTCGCATTTTGGCCGCGTTTATAAAAATGCTCAGATTGCCCTTGGCCTTTTCCTGGCCGATATATTCACTTATGCTCCTGGGCCTGAGAGAGCCCTCGCCGCTGTCCTCCGGCAGAGTTACTGAGCGCGTTATGATCTCTCCGCCCTGTTCGTCTGAAAAATTTATACTCATCCGCAGCTCCTGTTATTTGACCATTTGCCTGAGCACCGCTTTTATTATCTCCTCAGCCGTCATGCCGCTCATATCAAGCTTCTTGAGCACCGGGGCCAGATCTCCGCTGCTGTAGCCCAGGACGGTAAGGGCAGCCATGGCGTCGCCCAGGCTGCCCTCTGCGGCGGGCTGGACGTTTGTCGGGGCATAACCGTAGTCAATGGCGCCCATTTCCTTGCTTATTTTATCCTTCAGCTCCAGGATGACGCGCTGGGCGATCTTTTTCCCTATGCCCGGAGCAACTGTCAGAGCCTTCTCATCATTGTTCATTATGGCCAGAGCCAGGCCCTCGGGGCTGCTGTATGACAGGATGGAGAGGGCGGCCTTTGGACCTATCCCCGACACGCCCACGAGCATTTCATAGCAGCGCTTCTCGCTCTTTTCATAAAAGCCATACAGGTCGAAGTTGGCCTCGCCTATCGCCTCGGCCACATACAGCTTGGCGCGCTGCCCGCTTTTCAGCCTTGACAGTGTGTTGGTGGTGCAGTTGAGGGCAAAGCCCACACCGCCGCAGTCGATAACGGCCAGGTTCTGCCCCAGTTCGGCCACGGTTCCCTCTATATGGTAGAACATTCTTCCTTGTCCCCTCTGTATAATAAAGATGTGCGGCTTCTGGCGTGACACAGGGCCAGAGCCACAGCGTCCGCCGCGTCGTCCGGCCTTGGCACGGAGCGCAATGACAGTATTCTCCGCACCATGTCCATCACCTGGGTCTTTTCCGCCCGGCCATAGCCCACCACAGCCTGCTTTACCTGTAACGGGGTGTATTCATATATATCCAGTCCCGCCCTTTGACAGGTTAGGAGTATGACTCCCCTTCCGTGGGCCACGGCGATGCCGGTGGTGATGTTGGTATTGAAAAAAAGCTCTTCTATCGAGACGGCGTCCGGCTTGAAAAGAGCCAAAAGCTCTTCCATGTCCGTATATATCTGTTCCAGCCTGCTTGAGAGGCTTGTGTGGGCAGGGGTTGTGATGACCCCGTATTTGACAAGACTCATCCGGGCCCCCTCCGCGTCTATCAGGCCGAAGCCTATTGTGGCGATGCCCGGGTCGATACCCAAGATCCGCATAAGATCACATCCGAATTTGATCATATCATGGAGCGTCAACGGAATGATATAATTTATCACTCTCTTCGGCTGCCCCGCCAGGGGCGGGAAAAAGGATATAT
>DBGBEC010000244.1:0-2805 GCA_048477415.1 Candidatus Limivicinus sp.
GTGGTGCTTATGCCGGGCAGCGACATGACGGCTGAAAAGCTGAAAGCCTATTGCAGGGAACAAATGCCCGGCTTCCGCGCCCCCAAGGAGGTAGAGATACTGCCGGAGCTGCCTAAAAACGCCACCGGCAAGGTCCTCGTCGGAAAGCTCCGCGAAGGCCTGGTCAATACTGCCCAATAGGGGCGGGGGGAAGCTCCGTTTTTTTGTAGAGATAGGCCTTGCGCTTGAAAAGCTGAATCTGTTATTGTCAAAATACAGACAAAACTACAATAGGAGGCCGAACATGATAAAAACAAAGCTTACGGAAATGCTGGGGATAGAGTATCCGATCGTTCAGGGCTGCATGCAGTGGATCTCGCGGGCGCCCCTGGTGGCAGCCGTCTCCGAGGCCGGCGGCCTGGGGCTGCTGTCTTCGAGCACCTTCTCCACAGCGGAGGAGCTTCAGGCCGAGATACGCAAGGTGAAGAAGGCCACCTCGAAACCCTTTGCCGTCAACCTCACCCTTATGCCGTCTCTTGTGGTGCCCGACTACGCGGGCTATATCCGCGTGTGCGCCGAGGAGGGAGTCAAGGTCATGGAGACAGCCGGACGCCCCCCGAAAGACGACATGGTAAAAGCCATCAAAGACGCGGGCATGGTGCTCATCCACAAATGCACAACGGTCAAGCACGCCCTGAAGGCCCAGTCTCTTGGGGCCGACATGGTTGTGGCCGACGGCTTTGAATGCGCCGGGCACCCGGGTGAAAACGACATCAGCACCATGGTGCTCACCCCCCGCTGTGTAGAGGCGCTGGACATCCCCGTTATATGCGCCGGCGGCGTATCCACCGGCCGCCAGATGGCCGCCGCGCTCATGCTGGGCGCTGAGGGAGTTTACATGGGTTCGCGCTTCCTGCTTTCCGAGGAATGCCCGGTCCTTCCCCAGGTGAAGGAGCATCTTGTGGAGCACGCCAACGAGATGGAGACGGTCCTGCTGCTGCGGTCCTTCCAGAACACCACAAGGATGTATAAGAGCGAGGTCGCCAGGCGCGTGTTCGCCCAGGAGCAGGCCGGGTGCGAGTTCAAGGATGTGGCGGCGGATATGGCGGGCAAGACCGCGTGCAGGATGTTCTTTGAAAACGGAGATGTGGAGAACTGCGGCGTGATCTGCGCGGGCCAGACCATGGGACTTATCCACGAGGTCCTTCCTGTGAATGAGATCATCCAGCGGATGATCTCTGAGTGCAGCGCTGTGATGAAGAAATACGCAGGCTGCTGATATAGGCTTTGTCTGCCGCAGACGTCTCAGAAGGCGTCTGCGGCAGACAGACGGCGCGGCGGCGGAGCCGGGCCGTTTTTTGGATATTTTGGGCTGAAGAAGTCTTAAGGCCGGAGGTTTGGAGCAATGCTTTATTCTTTTGAGGGGATGGCCCCGCAGATAGACCCCAGCGCGTATGTAAGCCCCAGCGCGGAGGTGATCGGGGATGTGGCGATAGGGCCGCGAAGCTACATCGGCCCGGGGGCCGTCATTCGCGGGGACGCGGCCCGAATAGAGATCGGCGAGGAGACGGCAGTTGAAGACGGGGTCATCATCCACGCCGGAGGAGGCGCAGTCAGGCTTTGCAGGATAGGCCGCCGGGTAACTATAGGCCACGGCGCCATCGTGCACGCCAGCCTTATTGGGCAGGAGGCCAGCATAGGAATGGGCGCTATACTGAGCCTGAACTGCGAGATCGGGGAAGGCAGCATAGTGGCCGAGGCGGCCATGGTGCCCCGGGGGAGGACAGTGGAGGCCGGCACGCTGGTGGCGGGCGCGCCGGCAAGGCCACTGCGCGCCCTTGAGGACCGGGACAGGGAGAGCTGGCGGAGGACAAAGGACTGGTATGTGCAGATGGCGGCGCGCTGTCTGGGAGCCGGAGGGATCGCCGCCCTGGACACGGAGGGAGAGCGGCGTGAAGCATTGGAGTGAGATATACAGGGAGAAGCTGCTGACCACAGACGGCGCGGCGGCGCTCATAGAACCCGGTGACAGGATCTTTGCCGGAGGCTCAGGCTGTATCGCCGGGACGCTGCTCGACGCGGTGGCCGCCCGGCCGGAGCTCAGCGATGTGCTCGTGCTGACGGCGATGAACAGCAGCGTCTGCCGCTGCCTGACGGAGCGGGACTGCGCAGACAGGATGGAATATCACTCGCTGTTTTTGGGTTCTGCCGACAGGGAGCTCATGAAGACAGGGAGGATACGCATAAATTCCGTACAGTTTCACAACGCGGCCCGGGCGGCCATAGAGGTCTACGGCGTGAATACGCTCATGCTCCAGGTGAGCGAGCCGGATGACGACGGATACCTGTATTATGGTACACGAGGAGTAGCCTGGAGCACCCTTGACGGCTTGGTGGAAAAACGTATCTTCCAGATAAATTCCAACCAGCAGAAAATTCGCGGGGTACACAACCGCATACATGTGAGCGAAGTCACCGCACTGTGCCGCGAGGACGCTCCCCTGCCGTCCTACGCCTATAAGGAGCCGGACGAGACGGACGGGTGCATTGCTGCCCACATCGTCCCGCACATCCATTCCGGAGATGTGCTTCAGGTGGGCATAGGGGGCATACCAAACGCCGTCGCCTACTCGCTGAGGCGGCACAAAGATCTGGGTATCTATACCGAGGTCCTTACCGAGTCGCAGATGTATCTGATGAAATGCGGGGCCGTTGACCTGGACCGGGTCACAGCGGGCTTTGCGCTGAGCAGCACGGGAAAAGTGGACGAGGATCTACTGGGGCATATAGTTTTTATGCCGGTGGACTTGCTGAACAGGCCGGATA
>DBGBEC010000245.1:0-2449 GCA_048477415.1 Candidatus Limivicinus sp.
AGCAGATTCAGCCCGAAGTTCAGGGCGTGGCCCACCAGGAATATGAGCACGAAGGCCAGCACTGTGAACACGTTCACGCCATTGCCCTCGACAGGCATGGCGGCAATGGTGTTGAAGACCTGGGCCACGACGCCGCCGGCCAGCATAAGGGCCATGATACGGGAATAGCTCAGCAGATCGCCGAACCAGCCTGTGGCGGTGTTGTATATGCAGCCGAAGGCCGCCGTCACCTTACCGAAGCCCTTTGAGTGCCTGCCCGCGCCGAAAAGCAGCATCAGCAGGCCCAAGGCCAGTATGCCAATGCCCAGATAATAGACTGCCGCGGCTTTTACAAGACCAAGCAGGTCCAGCGCCAGCAGGACGCCGCCCAGCAGGATGACCCAGAGCGAGCCCTCCTCGAAAATACCGTCGGCCAGGTTGCCGGCCTTTTTCTTTTCTATAAAGCTCACTATCATGCCCACGTTCAGGTGGATAAGGCCCAGGACCATCGCGCCGTAAAGCACGGTCTCGCTGTCGTTCACCGGGCTGAAGAGATAGGGCAGCCCCTCCCAGGTGCTCTCCGGGTCGAGCATATGTACTATCCTGTAGGGCGCGTCCCCGAACAGGCCGCCGGTAAGCGCACCCATTATGAAGGTGGATATCCCGGCATATAGAAGCAGCTGGCAGAAGGCCAGGCTCCCGCCCCGGGGCTTTATCTTAGCCATGGCCACGAGGGCCGCCGCTATCATGATAAGGCCGTAGCCCATGTCGGCCATCATCAGCCCGTAAAACAGGATGAAGAAGGGCGCCATAAGGGGGTTCGCGTCCACGCTGCCGTAGGCCGGCAGGCTGTACATGTTCGTTACCATGTTGAGCGAGTTTGTAAAGGCGTTGTTCTTCAGCTGCACCGGCACCTGGGGATATTCGTCCTCCTCCGGCTCCCGGCTGTCCCAGGCGCACTCGCACTCGTCGAAGAGCTCGGCCAGTTCCTTTTCCCTTTCGGCGGGCATCCAGCCCTCCATTATCACAACAGAGTCTGTGCCATAGAGCTTGTCCTCCGCCTCGGCGATGGCTATCTGTGTGCCCAGCCTGTCATAGGCGAGCTTAAGCTCCTCACGATGAACAGCCTGGTCGCGCATGGCGCTCAGATTATCTTTCCTTTCGGCGGCCAGAGCCCGCAGCGTCTCCCGGGCCTTCAGGGCGCACTCCTTGGCGCTGCCCTTCAGGCCGCTGAAGGCGGCGGCTGTGAAGCTGTGGGCCCGCAGGCACTCCTGCACGGGGATAAGCTCCTCTTTCATGCAGATCAGCGCCACATAGTTCTGGGTCTTGTCCTGGTACACGGGAAAGAGCTCCGCCTCCTCCGTGACCTGGGCAAGCGCCTCTTCGAGCTGTTCAAGGGGCAGCTTCACCGGAAGACTGCCCAGGATCAGGGCGCAGCGGCGTGTCCCCTCGGTGGCGAGGGAGATATCCAGCCCGTACCATGGGCCCAGGGTCTCCAGAAGGCTCATCTGGCGGCTCTCCTCCGCGCTTATGCGCTTCAGCCTTTCCTCCAGGCCGATAACAAGCTCCGCCTGTTTGAGCTGATAGGCCACTTTGCCGTCTACCAGTTCCTCCCCCTCAAGCTCGGGCTTTGAGGAGAGGAGCCCGCCCTTCACAGGGATATACCTGTCGAGCAGGGCAATGGCGCTGCCTATGGTGCTCTGCTGGCTCCTGAGCGACATCACCGCCCCGCTCTCCCTGTCCAGAAGCTCCTCCACAGAGCTCTCCTTGACGGCGTCGCCTATCTCGGAAAACTCCACGCAGCCTCTTTTGGTCAGTTCCTTCAGCAGCTCATCCTTCCGGGATCGCATAACCATCAGCCGAAGCCTTTTCATTTTTACAATGGCCATGTCAGTCCTTCACTATCCTTTCCACTATGAGAGACGCCGCCTGCTCCAGCTTTCCTTCGGCTTTGGCCCTGAGCGCGGCTTTCCTGTTCTCCAGCTCGCCGGACAAAACCCCGAGCTGAGCCACGGCCTTTTCGTCCGCCTGGCGGCGGAGCTCGGCAAGCTCGCCCTCCGCTTTCGCCCCCGCGGCCTCCAGCGCCGCTTTCCCGGCGTTCTCCGCGTCGGTGAGCATCTGCTTGGCCTGGGCCTCTGCGGCGGACACCGCGGCCTTTGCCTGGGCCTCTGCCTGGGCAATGTTGTTTATCGCTTCAAATGACATTGGCACACCCCCTCTTCAATAAAAACATGGATATTCAGTTGTATGGCCGGCTGAGAGAAAAAACGCCCCAGGCCCCGCTTTTTCAGGCAATTAGACCTTTAAGACACATTTTCCCCCCGGCCCGCCGGTGGAATTTGCGCAAAATGTACAAGCTCATGATAACTCATAAGCGCTTTTCTTTCAAGGCAAAATAAGCCATTAGTCTTGACAAAAAAACTACATCCTGCCCAAGCTGTGGTCATGGTCCATTATAAGCTTAGTGTTA
>DBGBEC010000246.1:0-7823 GCA_048477415.1 Candidatus Limivicinus sp.
GGAATAAAAAAACAGGAGAACGCCATGGACGTACAAAAGGAGATACTCAGCCTGCGCCGTGAGCTTGAGCGGCACAACAAGCTTTATTATGTGCTGGACAGCCCGGAGATCTCAGACTATGACTATGACATGCTCATGCAGCGCCTCAAGGAGCTTGAAAGCCAGTATCCGGAGCTCATCAGCCCGGATTCTCCCACCCAGAAGGTGGGAGGCGAGGCGCTCTCCCGCTTTGAGCCGGTGAGCCATCAGGTCCCGCTGGAGAGCCTGACCGACGTTTTTTCCAAGGAGGAGCTCTTCGCCTTCGGCAGCCGGATGGATTCTCTGCTGCCGGAGGGACACAGCTATGTCGTGGAGCCTAAGATAGACGGCCTGTCCATGTCTTTGGAATATGAGAACGGGGTCTTCGTAAGGGGCGCCACCCGGGGAGACGGTATCACCGGCGAGAATGTCACCGAGAATCTGAAGACCGTCCGCTCCCTGCCCCTCAGGATAGAAAACGCCCCGCCCAGGCTCATAGTCCGCGGCGAGGTGTACATGTCCAAAAGCGTTTTCGAGGAGCTGAACGCCCAGCGTGAGCTGCGGGGCGAGAGCCTTCTTGCAAATCCAAGAAACGCGGCTGCCGGCTCCATGAGACAGCTTGACCCAAAGGTAGCCGCCTCAAGGAAGCTGGATATCATCTGCTTTAACCTTCAGTACAGCTCGGAAGATGTGTATGAAAGCCACGCCCAGACTCTTGACGCCCTGCGCGGCATGGGCTTTCCCACTGTGCCCTATGCCCGCTTCGACAATATAAACGACTGCGTTGAGAAGATCGACAGCCTGGGTCTTGAAAGGGGAGAGCTGCCCTACGATATGGACGGGGCCGTTATAAAGCTCGACTCCCTCAGTCAGCGGCGCAGGCTCGGCAGCACGGCCAAGGCCCCACGCTGGGCCGTGGCCTTCAAGTACCCTCCCGAGAAGAAGGAGAGCCGGGTCCTGGACATTGTGGTGCAGGTGGGAAGGACCGGGGTCCTGACGCCGAAGGCAATCGTTGAGCCTGTGCGCCTGGCCGGTACCACCGTCTCTGCCGCCACTCTCCACAATCAGGACAATATAGACCGGCTTGATATACGCGTGGGGGATACGGTCCTTCTGCAAAAGGCGGGGGAGATCATACCGGAGGTCCTGTCCGTGAACAAGGCAAAGCGCCCTTCAAATACCCGGCCCTACACTCTGCCTCAATTCTGCCCAGACTGCGGCTCTCCCGTCGCCAGGGACGAGGACGGTGCGGCTCTCCGCTGTACGAGCCCTGAGTGTCCTGCCCAGCGGCTCCGCAATATCGCCCATTTCGCCTCAAGAGACGCCATGGACATCGAGGGACTTGGTATATCGGTATGCGAAAGCCTCATAGGCAGCGGCCTCGTCTCCTCTGCGGCAGATCTTTACTATCTCAAAGCGGAGGACGTGGCAAAGCTTGAGCGCCTTGGCGACAGATCCGCCGCGAATCTTATCCAGGCCATAGACCGAAGCCGGGAAGCGGGCCTTGCCCGCCTGCTCTGTGCTTTTGGCATAAGGCAGATCGGCCAGAAGGCGGCCAAGGTGCTGGCTTCTTATTATAAAGACCTGGACAGCCTTATGGCGGCCGGCGAGGAGGAACTCACCAAGATCCCGGACATCGGCGCCATAAGCGCGGGCTTCCTGCTTGACTGGTTCAGTAATCCCCAGTCAAGGCACATGATAGAAAGGCTCCGCACAGCCGGTGTCAGCTTTGAAAGCCGCGAGGAGAAAAAAGACGCCCGCTTTGCCGGCATGAGCTTTGTTCTCACCGGGACCCTGGAGCGATATACCAGAGATCAGGCCGCCGCCTTGATCGAAAGCCACGGCGGAAAGACCTCCTCATCTGTCTCCAAAAAAACGAGCTGCGTCCTTGCCGGTCAAAACGCCGGCAGCAAACTGACCAAAGCCCAGGCCCTGGGCATAAAAATAATAAGCGAGGCCGAATTCGCCGAGCTTATAAAATAACATCAGCAAAACAGTCTGGTTTCGTCCGGGCTGTTTTGCTTTTTGCGCTCGTGTCTTTTAACGCGGCCATGCCCGCCGTCATAATATGTACTGAGACCGGGCCGAGAGTGGAGCGTTCCATGCTCGGTACGGCTCAATCGAGTACAGGAGGAAATCGGTTTGGACAGCAAAGCAAGCAGCGAATACAAAAGCGGAACTCTTCCGGAGAACGCGCCTCTTGCCGTGGCCTTCGTGCCGCTGCAAAGGTCCGTGTTTCCGACCTATGACTCGGGCGAGGCCCTCGCCCGAGGGACATTGTTTCCCGGGCTTGACCTCCCGTTTATGAATATAGTGAACAAGGGCCTTAAAGTAACGCCCATGACGGAGCTTATGGCCATTGACTTTGTGGTGGATGAGCTTGAGCTCTATCTGGACACTCACAGCAGCGATAAGGAGGCCTTCTCCATGTATCAGACCTTTCTGGCTCTGAGGAAAGAGGCCCATGAAAGATATGTAAAACTCTGCGGGCCGGTCCAGCAGTCCGATATGCTGGGCATGCAGGACTATGCCTGGCTAAACAACCCCTGGCCCTGGGATTACCAGTCTCAGACGGAGGTGTAAGCCATGTTTGTATATGAAAAAAAGCTGCAATACCCAGTAAAAATAAAAAATACCAACCCCGCCCTCGCAAAGTTTATTATTTCTCAATACGGCGGTGCATATTGTAAAAAGATATAATATAAATCAATCAAAGATCAAAAGACAAAAATAGAGGCGCACGTCATGGTATGGGCTTTTATAGTTAGAAATCACTTGAATTCTGACATAAAGGAGCGAAACACCATGAGAAAACGCTACGAGGAAATTATAAAAAAGGAATTTCGCATAAGCCTTATCCAGGCAAGAAACTCAAAGGGCCTGACTCAGGAGCAGATGGCACAGGAACTTGACATGAGCGTCCGGGCCTATTGCGACCTGGAGAGGGGAGAGAGTAACTGTGGAGCTGTGACCTTTGCTATTTTTCTCAACCACATATGTGAAGACCCTCAAAATTTTCTCGACATTCTTCGCAAAGCCTCTGAACTGGATGATTCAGATACGCCAAAACTCGTCTCATGAGCCTGCAAGGCAGCCAAAACGCAAGCTCCCCCGGCATTCTGCCCAGGGAAGCTTGTTATAATGTGAGCAAAATCATCAGATTTTGTAGGCGCATAAAATACGCATTTATTTTTGCAAAACCTATTTACATATACGCATAAAAGGCGTATAATAAGGACGTAAGGAGGGCAGGAAATGAAAACAAAGGACCTTATCGAGCTTTTAGAGAAAAACGGCTGGAAGTTCAAAAGGCACGGTGCGAACCACGATATATACGTGAAAGACGGACAAAGAGAAAGCGTGGTGAGGCACAGAGAAACAGACGAAGAATTAGCAAAAGCAATCATCAGGCGGCGCGGGCTGAAATAAGCCCGCAATGCCGCTGTGTATAATATAAATGTTTAGGAGGTATTCGACAATGAAAAATGCTTATCCCGTTGTACTGACGCAAGGAAAAGAATTCATCCTGGTATATGTTCCGGATTTCAATATCAATACACAAGGAAAAGATATGGCGGACGCGATCGAAATGGCGCGAGACGCGATCGGGCTTGTGGGTATTGATATGGAGGACGAAAACGAAGCATTACCGACACCGACCGCAATTTCGGAAGTAAAAACAGCTTCGACGGCGGAAATTGTAACGCTTGTTGACGTTGACTTCGGGGAATATCGACGTAAAAACGATATGAGATCCGTGAAGAAAAATTGCACGATCCCTTCTTGGCTCAGCTTTGAAGCAGAAAAAGCGGGGGTGAATTTTTCGGCAATTTTGACGGCGGCACTAAAAAGCGAGTTAAAACTAACAGATCGCCAAGACAAAATGTGATACGAAACGAAAGAGGCGCGGGTTCAATCCTGCGCCTCTTTTTTCATGGCCCTGTATATATCTTCCAGCACCCTCCACTCAGGCCCGTCGGGATCAAAACGGAGCAGCACGGCTATAAGCTGGCGGCGGAAGCTCTCCGGGCGGTCATTCATGAGCTGCCCCACAAGCGCGGCGAGCTCTTCATCCCGGCTCCGTTCACGAAACATTTCTCCAGCCCCAGTTCTAAGCCAAATCTCGTCTACATTGAACTCCCGGCATATATCCATTATTGTACGGTCGCTGGGTTGAGAAACGCCGGAACAGAGCTGAGAAACAAAAGCTTGAGATACGTTTATTTCCTTTGCAAATGTCGTCCTCTTTATTCCCAAAGTCTTGATCACGTCGCTTATTCTGGCATTTATCGTTGACATAAAATCACCTCCAGATAAAGATAGCACACTTCGCTTAAAAAGTAAAGCAAAAAACTTAAGCTACTTAACAAATGATCCTTGACAGCGGTAGTTGCTTATGATAAGGTATAAGCAACTTAATAAGAATTGAAATGATGAGGTGAAAAAAATGAGCGAAAAAGAAAGAGAGCTTATGGAAAAACTGTCCAAGCTGCCACCCGATATACAGGATCTTTTTCTGGAGCAGCTAAAGGGGGCGGTGACGGCTATTGAGGCGCTGGGCAACGTCGGCAAGGTGTGGCCTATATCCCCATAGCTAAAGCAAGGGGTTTTACGCCACTTGTGATAAAACGGTACAAGGAGGACGCATACATGACAAAAGTCCCCGCACATACGGAAGATGAACAAAAAAGGCAGTTTTACCAGAAGAAAATAAGAAAAACTCTCAGCGAGGCCAGCGTCAGGGAGCTGAGAATGATACATAGTTATTCGGAGGCGCTGACGAGGGCGCACAGCAAAAGCAGCAAGGCATGAAGCGGGGAAAGCAATAAAAAAAGAGGAACGGACAATGAAGTCTGTTCCTTCTTTTCGGTTTTACCGGCTTAATCGCCGGTCATGTCTGCCCGGATCAGCGCCTTGATATAACCCGCCTTATTCGGCACGCTCTCAAGCTTTTCAAGAATATCCTGCTCAGTATTCTTCATGAGCCTGATAGTCAGGCTGACAGTGTGGGCCTTGTTATAACGGTCCTGCGGGGTCTGCCTTTTGGTCTGCATATATTCCACCTTTCGGGGGCCGGGCTGCCCCGGCCCCGAGGGCTTTATTTCTGGTCGGCTGTGGTCAGATAGACGTGGATGATTTTTTCGATCTCTTCTGTGGTGTAGCTCTGCTTTTCGGGTTTCTCCTTCAAGATCTGAATGATATCGTAGGCCATGGCCTTGCGGGTATCCTGTCTTTCAGCTTCGGTTCCCATGTTGTTTCCACCTTTCTTTTAGGATGTACTTATTATAGCATACGTAATGCAGTATGTCAAGGGAAAAATAAAAAAGAGGAACGGACGATCAGGTCTGTTCCTCTTTTTCTGTTTCTGTTCGGCTGTTCAGGACTTCGCGGGCCTTGGCCTCTATGACTTCCCAGGTCTCCGGCGGAAGCTTCGACATGAATGAGATTATGCTGCGCTGCAAGTCTGAATCCCGGCCGCCCAGCACGTGGCCGACGTAGGCGGCCATCTCCTCATCCTCGGAGACCTTGACGAACATCTCGCCCTCGCCGGTGCGAAGCCAGTACTCGTCAACGTTAAACTCACGGCAGATTGAGATTATGGCTTGGTTAGATATATTTCTATCTCCGGACTCAACTTTTGAGATTGCGGCATTTGTAAGCCCTATTCTGGAAGAGAATTCAGCTTGAGTAAGATTAAGCGCTTTTCTCAGGTTTTTAATTCTTTCGTTCATTTAAAATACCCCCTAAGCGCAATATACACGAAAAATTTGGCTAAGTCAAGAAAAAATGAAAAAATACTTGACAAAATTAGCAATGACAAGTATATTATTGGCGTAGCCAATAAATAGATTGACAAGAGGAAAGGGGGGAGGTGAAAGGTGTTGTACAGAATTATGGACAGAATATTCGACCCATTACCTAAAGAGCTTAAGAAGCAGGGAGACAAGGCCGGAATAATGCTCTACTACGAGACCCAGGATGAAGCTTATAAACGGTACAAGTACAGATGCTACAGAGAGCTTATTCTGGAAGCGCTGCTGTCGTTTAGCCTCGGCGTTCTTTGCGCGGTGCTTTTCATAAGCTGAAAGGGCGTCAAGGCCCAAGGGCGTGATCACCCAGTCTGTCTCGTAAAGCTGGAGCATACCGCCGACAGTTTTTGAGCTAATAACCGTAGACTTAATAAATCCCAGTTCAGCAAGGTGCTCCAGACGTTCGTCAAGGTCCTTGGAATACGGCTCAGAATCACGGAAGGGCAGAAGCGCCAGATAATCAGCATCTGAGAGCATAAACAGCACATCCTTTCTCTGAGCGCTCAGCGGTTTATGGTGGGATTATCGGTCCTGCCCAGAAGGTAGTCAACAGAGCAGCCAAGGTAATCGGCGATACGGGCAAGGCTATCCGAAGCCAAGGACTTGCCGTGGTACATAGCTGACATTGTATTGCTGCCAAGCCCCAGCTCCTCAAGCATCACCTTAATAACGATATTCTTATTTTTGGCAAGAGTTTTGATTCTGCCAGCAATATTGTTGGAGTTATACATAAATTCACTTTCTTTTTTGTGCAATCTTACAAAATCGCTAAATAGATGGATATGACCGAAACTGAGCGTGCGATAGTAATAGCTTACAGTGAGGGCTTGTCAGCCAAGGTCAAGCTTTTAGAGCTGATGGACAAAAACCGGGCGGGGTAAAAGTCACGCTGTGAATCGGGGCAATTGGCTTAGGCTTGACGTTACATTCTGTTAGTTTGGATCTTGGACAAAAGAGCCTCCTGCAACACCTGAGAGAAATTGATCCCCATGGATATCGCACGTTCATTCAACCATGCAGGAATCGTCAAGGTTTTCTTGACTGCTTTTGTGTCCTGGTACTGGTTAATATCGCATGTGACGAGTGTAGTGAAGCTGTCATTGTCATGTGGAACATCAGACACATCGGAAGGTATGGAAATTTCCCGATTTTCTTCCAGCAATGTCAGGAGATACCCGGCAAGAGCCTCCTGAGCACAGGCCATTGTTTCGTTGAGCGTTCCGCCATAAGTCTGGCAGCCCTCCAAATCAGGAAACTCTACCCAGTAAGATCCATCCTCTTTGTGAACAATCGCAGGATAAACAAACAACATGATACTACCTCCTATCGAATGAGGAGCGGGACTTATTTCAGCCCCGTCCTCTTGAATATGGCATTTAGTAAGCCAGTTGGAACATCTCTCCCATGAACTGGAATGGTTTCAATTTTGTCGCCTTTTTGCATGATATGGTGACTTCCCCGTATCCGTTTGACCTCCCAGCCGTTTTTCTTGAGAAGATTCAACAGGTCTTTATCCTTCATGCTCCACCCTCCTTACAATCATATTATAACACGTACAGTACGTATTGTCAAGAAGGGGTTAAAGATTTTTGTATTTTTTACGAAGTTTTAGACAGCTATTTTGTCATGGCTCCTGCTTATTTTTTTGCGTCTTTTTTGCCTCCTGCTCCTTAAGTGCTTCAAGACCTATTCTAATTAGTTCCAAAGTTGCTTGAGAACGGCTATTATAGCGGTTATCAAAGCGGAAATCATCAATTTCCTTAAGCATTTCGTTATCAACAGTTATGCAGTATCGTGGTTTTTCTGTTGGCATATTCATCACCTCGGTGTTTATTATACATCGGTGTATCACTGATGTAAAGAAGAACTTTCTGAAATTAGCTATTGACAAGTGTATCACTGATACACTATAATCAAGAAGAAATAAAGTGTATCACCGATACACTAAAGGGAGGTGAAAGTTATGGCAAAAACAATGGAACGCTTAATGGTATC
>DBGBEC010000247.1:0-8974 GCA_048477415.1 Candidatus Limivicinus sp.
TATCCGGCCCTGGAGGAAAACCACATACGGCCCATTCTGCGCATGCTACCGGCGGGTATCGCCTCATACAACGGGCAGAGCCATATCCTTAGCTTTGCCAACGGCTCCAGCATACGCTTCGGCCACTGGAGCGGGGAGAACAGCGAGCAGGAATACAACGGCCAGGAGTATGACTGGATATTCATGGACGAGGCCACCCAGTTTACGGAGCGGGCCTTCAACTTCCTGGGGGGCTGCCTCCGGGGCGTGAACGGCTTTCCCAAGCGGATGTATCTGACCTGCAACCCGGGAGGCGTGGGGCACAACTGGGTGAAGCGCCTGTTCATCGACAGGGAGTACCGGCGCTTCCCCAACGAGCCGGAGCGGGACGAGGTTCCGGAGGATCACACCATGATATTTGCCACTGTGGAGGACAATGTACACCTGCTCAAGTCCTCCCCCGGCTATCTTAAAAGCCTTGCGGCCATGCCGGAGGACCTGCGCCGGGCCTACCGCTATGGAGACTGGAGCGTACTGGGCGGCAACTATTTCAAGGAATTTCATCTGGAGAGCCACAGCATGGCGGCCTTCAGCCTGCCGGAGCACTGGAGCCGCTGCCGCTCAATAGACTACGGCCTGGACATGCTGGCCTGCCTATGGTGGGCGGTGGACGAGGATGGGCGCTGCTGGTGCGTGCGGGAACTGGAGGAGCCGGGGCTGACAGTGAGCCAGGCGGCGGCCCGGATAAGAGAGCTGAGCCTGCCCGGAGAGGAGGGGATAGTCACCTTCGCCCCGCCGGACCTCTGGTCCCGGCAGAAGGACAGCGGCAAGACCATGGCGGAGCTTTTTGCCGCCGCGGGCGTCCCCCTGAGCCGGGCGGACAACAACCGGGTCCAGGGGCACATGATAATGAAGAACATGCTGCTGCCCCTGCCCCTGAAGGATCCCTGGGTCAAAAGCCTGTTCCCGCCGGGAAAGGCCCCCGCCGCCCTGCCGGGGCTGATGTTTTTCGAGGGGCTTTTGAAGGTGATGAACGATGTGTCCACCATCCAGGCCGACGGGAAAAATCCCAGCGACTGCGCCAGGGAGCCCCATGAGCTCAGCCACAGCGTGGACGCGGCCCGGTATTTCTGCGTGTCCAGGCTGGCCCTGTCCCGGCCGCCGGAGAGCCAGGAGCCGCCGGAGGAGGGACTGACGGATTTTGACGAGTACATGAGGGGGAGCGGCCTGTCCCCGGGCTATCTGCTGGGCTGAGAGAGGAGGGAAGAGATGACGATGGAGCGGTACGAAACGCCGGAGAGCCTGGCCCAGGCGGTGGAGGAGTACATGAAGGGCTGCGAGAGCCAGGGGGTGTTTCCGGACCTGGCGGGGATGCGGCTGAGCCTGGGTCTGAGCCGGGAGGAGCTGGAGCAGTACGCCGCCAGGCCGGGCTTTGACCGGGTGCTGGACAGTGCCCGGGACAGGAGGGAGAGCTGGCTTATGCGGAAGATGACCGGGGACAGCCGGGGCACCCAGGGCTGCATGAACGCCCTGAAGCAGCCGGAGAACGGGGCCGAGGACAGCGCCGAGACCCGGGATAAGGGCGCAAAGCTGACGATCCTGTTCTGCCGGAACATGGACGAGACTGATTTTATGTGAAAAAGGAAGGAGAGATGCAGATGGAGATATTACTGGGACTTGCCCTGGTGCTGGGCGGGCTTTGGCTTGCGGGCCTGGGCCTTCGCCAGAAAAGGCTTGAAAGGGAGCTTTCAGAGCTGGCCCACAGGATTGAGAGCCTTAACCGGGAGGAGCCGGCGGAGAGCCGGGACCAGGAGCTGGAGGTCATGTATCAGCGGGGCCTTGCGGCCATCATGGGCTATGGCCTTGAGGATGCGTTCAACAAACTTATGGAGGGATGAAAATGAAGAGCGACGAGGGACTCAGCCTTTTTCCCGGGGGCGAGCCGGATCAGAGACAGGTATGGGAGCTGTATGAAAAGGGACGGCAGTTCAACTCCGCCATAAAGCTGGAGGAGACCGTTAGAGTTAACGAGAACTTCTACATCGGCAAGCAGTGGGAGGGGGTGGAGGCAAACGGTCTGCCCACGCCCCAGTTCAACTTCCTAAAGCGGGTGGTGGGCTTCATTGTGGCCACCATCACCACGGACAATGTCCGCGTGACGGCCACCGCCATGGAAAACGGCCCGGAGGCCCAGGTGGATGTGGACATGGCGGAGATAGTCAACAGGGAGTTTGAGTCCCTGGCCGAGCGAAACGACATCCCCTCCCTGCTCAGACAGTTTGCCCGGAACACCGCCGTGGACGGTGACGGCTGCCTATACAGCTATTGGGAGGCCGACGAGGAGGGACGGGAGGAGATAAGGACCGAGATAATCGAAAACACCCGGGTATTCTTCGGAAACCCAAACGACCGGCAGGTACAAAGTCAGCCCTGGATAATCATATCCAGCCGGGAGCTGAGCCGGAAGGCCCGGCGCAGAGCCCGGGACGAGGGCTTTGAAAACTGGCAGGATATCCGGCCGGACGAGGACGAGCGGGAGCTTGACAGCTCAAAGCGCACCGACGACAAGAGCACGGTGCTGCTACTGCTCTGGCGGGACGAGGACACGGGCCGCATAAGGGCCTATGAATGCACCAGAAACTGCCCGATACGGAAAAGCTGGGACACGGGCCTGGGCCTCTATCCCCTGTGCTGGCTCAACTGGGACTATGTGCAGGACTGCTATCACGGCCAGGCCATGCTCACCGGCCTCATCCCGAACCAGATTTTCGTGAACAAGATATGGGCTGCCTCCATGCTCTCGTTTCTGAAGACCGCCTATCCCAAGGTCATCTATGACAGGACCAGGCTAAGGGCCTGGGATAACCGGGTGGGCGCGGCCATTGGGGTGAACGGCGGGGATGTGAACACCGTGGCCCGGATAATGGAGCCGGCCTCTATCTCGCCCCAGATAAGCCAGTTTATCCGCATGGCCGTGGAGCAGACGGAGCAGAGCCTCGGCGCCAGCTCCGTGGCCCTGGGGGACACAAAGCCCGACAATACCAGCGCCATAATCGCCCTTCAGCGGGCGGCAAGCACCCCCACGGAGCTCACAAAGCAGAACCTATACCGCTGCGTGGAGGACCTGTTTCGCATATACCTGGAGTTTATGGGCGAGTACTACGGCAAACGCAGGCCCCGGCCCGAGAGCCAGGAAATATCCGGGCCTGAGCAGCGGGAGATGGGAGAGTTTGACTTTTCCAGGCTTAAAAAGCACCCCATGATACTGAAATTGGATGTGGGCGCAAGCAGCTATTACAGCGAGATAGCTTCTATCCAGACCCTGGATAACCTGCTGAAAAGCGGGCACATAACGCCCCTTCAGTACCTGGAGCGCATACCCGATGGCTATATCCCCGCCAGGAGGGCCCTTATCGCGGAGCTGAAGGAGGCCGCGGCCCCGGAAAAGGAGCCGGAGCCCGGAGCCATGCCCGGCGGACTGTCGGAGGAGCTTGCAAAGGCGCCCCAGCTCCCGCCCCTGCCGGAGACACCCGCCATGCCCGGGCCGCTGCCTGAGCAGCTTCCGGGGCAGATGATGATGTGAGGGGCCGGGCACCCATAGGGCGGCGGTCACTTTCAGGCAAATGCCCAATGGCTCTAAGCTCACGCGGCAACGGCCATTGACGGCGGATCATTATAGTTTCGCTTCACAAAACATAAAAAAACAAGGAGGAAGAAAGAATGGAATTTTTCGGAATAGGCGGCGTTGCGGCCATAAGCCTGGTCTGCTATCTGGCGGCAGAGCTTATAAAGGCCCTGGGCACTGACAAGCGCTGGCTGCCGGTGACATGCGGGACCCTGGGCGGCGCGCTGGGCGTGATGGCCATGTTTTTCGTGCCGGAGTTTCCCGCCGGGGACTGGATAAACGCCCTGGCTGTGGGCATTGCCAGCGGTCTCGCGGCTACTGGGGCGGACCAGGCGGTCAAGCAGCTCGGGAAAAAGGAGGACTGAGCCATGGGGCAGGAGGAGCTGGCGGTGAAGCTGGCGGAGCTGGACGAGCGCTGCCGGAGCAACACCCACCGCATAGACGAGATAGCCCTGAAGCAGACGGAGCTGGGAGAGCTCATGGCCACGGTGAAGGTCCTGGCCTCCCGGCAGGAGAAGCTGGAATATGATGTGCGGGAGATAAAGACGGACGTGAAAAGCCTTACCCAGCGCCCGGGCAAGCGCTGGGATGCCCTGGTGGACAAAAGCGTATGGGCCATAGCGGGAGGGCTGCTCAGCCTGCTGATGATGGGTCTGGGCGGCTGAGGGGAGGCAGGGGAAAAAAGAGCGGGCTGAGCCCTCAAACATATCAAATTAAGAAAGGAAGGCAGAAAATGAACGATGAAACAGGGAGAGAGGAGCTTCAGGAGCAGGCCCTGGACACGCTTGCGCTGGCTGAAGAGGATGAGGAGCTCGCTCTGGAGGCCGTGGCGGCATTCCCGGAGGAGGGCGGAGAGCCCCCCGCCGTGGACGCCGACGAGCCCGAGCCCCAGCCCCGGAAGGAAGAGCACCGGGAGGAGGCACCTTTGGGGGTTGACATGGGCCGGGAAGAGGGCCTCAGGGGCCAGATAGAGAGGTTTACAGGGGCGTTTCCCCAGGTGAAAGCGGAGGAGATACCCCAGGACATCTGGCAGGCCTATAAGGCGGGGGGAGATCTGGCGTCTCTCTACGCCGTGCATGAGAACAGGCTGCTCAAAGAGCGCCTGTCCCGGCTTGAGCAGCAGGAAAAAAACAGGGCCCGTTCCACCGGAAGCCGAAAAAGCGCCGGGAACAGAAGCTTCCGCAGCCTGCTGGAACAGCTCTGGTATGAAGACGACTGAAAAAAATAAGGAGGAATAATTTATGCCTACAGTAAATCTGGCAACAGAGTATTCAAAGGTACTCGACGAAAGATTCAAGCAGAACTCGCTCACCGAGGCCTGGTGCGGCCGTGAGTATAACTGGGATGGGAGCAACACCATCAAGGTCTGGACCATCGGCCAGGGCACCATAAACGACTATGACCCCACCGCCACCTCAAACCGTTTCGGCACCCCCACCGAGCTGGGGGACGAGGTGAACTCCTATTCCCTGCGCCGGAAGCGGAGCTTTACCCACACCCTGGACCTGACCAACACCCAGGACCAGATGGACATGAAGCGGGCAAACTCCGTCCTCAAGCAGATATGGGACGAGCAGATGGTGCCCGAGATAGACAAGTACCGGCTCCAGACCTGGGCCGACGGGGCTGGCCTGGGCCACCTGAACAGCACCGCCCTTACAAAGAGCACCATCATCGAGGCCATGCTCGAGGCCCACGCCGCCATGAACAACAAGCTCGTGCCCAGGGACAAGCGGGTGGTTTTTGTGACGGAGACCATGGCTGTAAAGTGCAAGCTTGCCGCCGAGCTCCAGTATAACGAGAGCTATACCAGCAAGGCCATAGTGAACGGCCAGATAGCCAAGCTGAACAACTGCCCCATCGTGGCTGTGCCCGATGAGTGGCTGCCCGCCGGGGTGGAGTTCATGATAAAGTACAAGCGCGCCAGCGCCGACCCCACCAAGCTCAAGATGCTCCGGGCCCATACCAAGCCCCAGGGCTACGCCGGGTCCCTGCTGGAGGGGCTGACCCGCTATGACAGCTTTGTCCTGGCCCAGAAGGCCAACGGCATATATGTCTATGCCAAGGACGGCGTTGTGGCCCGGCCCACCGCGACCATGAGCAGCGGAGCCGTCACTCTTAGCTGCGCCACCACCGGCGCCGCCATAAAGTACACCACCGACGGCACAAACCCCAAGGTCAGCGACAGCGCCATGACCTATACGAGCCCCGTCTCCGTAAGCGCGGACACCAAGTTCCGCTTCTTCGGCGAGAAGAGCGGCCTTGTAAGCTCAGCCATCGGCGAGTTCGAGGCCACGGCCTGAGCCCTCCGCCTCCGGGCGGAACGACAACAGAGAAAGCGGGGGCTTTTCGCCCCCGCTTTTTGAAAAAGGAGGAAAATTTTATGGCGTATACAGCCCAGGATGTGTTCGACACGGCCATGGGCCTTATGGATGAGGTGAAAGAGGACGGCGGCACGGACAGCCAGGACAACAAGGAGTATAAGCGGCGGAGCCTGTTCATCCTAAACAGCCTCAGCGGGGAGCTTTTCCCCTATTCTGCCGCCTTTGGCCCGGAGCTGGAGGGGAAAAGGCCGGCCTGCCCGGTGATAGAGGATCTTCAGCAGGAGCTGGGCCTGGACGACTATATCTGCCGCAGCCTTCTGCCCTACGGCCTCGCGGCCCATCTGCTGCTGGACGAAAACCCCTCCGCCGCGGGCTTTTTCCAGCAGCGCTATGAAGAGCTTCGCCGGGGGCTCTCCCAGGGGCTCTTCACCCAGAGCGAGGATATCCGGGATATCTACGGCGGTCTGGGCCACGGCGAATTTTCATGCTGGTGAGAGGAGAGGATAGGGATGGCGAGGATAAGCGGAGGGAGCAGCGAGCGAATATACCAGATAAAGGCCTGGCTGGGGCTGAATGAGAACCCGGACGGGGACACGAAGCTGAAGCTGGGAGAGGCATCGGCCATGAAGAATTTTGCCGTGACCCGCGACGGGAACCTGCGGCGCAGGGCCGGGACAAAAAGTCTTCTGACCATGGCGGCGGGCCAGCCGGTCAGGGGGCTGTGGAACGGCTTTGTAAAGGGTCGGGAGTATCTTATCGGGGCCTGCGGCGGGAAGATATGGCGGCTGTGGGACGACGAGACCGGGAGCTTCCAGGCGGTTGAGCTTGGGAGCATGGCGACGGAGCGGGAGGTACACATGTTCGGCTTTTCCGACATACTGTATCTCATAAACGGCAGCCAGTACATGCAGTGGGACGGAGAGGGCTTCGGCCCGGTGGAGGGCTACAGGCCCCTTGTGAGCATTACGGTGCCCCCGGAGGGGGGCGGCGAGACCCTGGAACAGATAAACAAGCTGACGGGGAAGCGCCGTTGCTGGCTCTCCCCGGACGGCACGGGGAAGAGCTTTCTCCTGCCGGAAAAAGGGATGGCGACCCTGGACTATGTGAAGGAGCTGAAAACCGGGGAGGAACTTCCGGCGGAAAGCTACAGCGCGGATCTCAGCGCCGGTACCGTCAGCTTCACGGAGGCCCCGGCGGAGGGGGTGAACTCCCTGGAGGTGGGCTGGACCATGGAGGAGAACTTCCGGGGCCAGGTTGCCGCCATGGCCTGGGCGGAGCTGTATGACGGCAGCCAGGACACCAGGGTCTTCCTCTACGGCGACGGAAGCAACCAGGCGATATACTCGGGACTGGACTATGACGGGCGGCCCCGGGCGGACTATTTCCCGGACCTCAACCATGTGGCAGTGGGTGATGAGAACACCCCCATAACCGGCATGATACGGCACTATTCCACCCTGCTCTGCTTTAAAAGCGACAGCGCCTGGGCCATTCGTCACGGTATCGTCACCCTGGCGGACGGCAGCCTCAGCCCGGCCTTTTACACCACGCCCATACACCGGGCCATCGGCATGGCGGCCCCGGGCCAGGTGCGCCTGGTGCTGAACAATCCCCGGACCCTCCACGGCAGCGACCTGTTCCAGTGGAAAAACAGCAGCGCCTACGGGGCGAATATAACCGCCGACGAGCGCCAGGCCCAGCGGATAAGCGACCGTATATTCTCAAGCCTGAGCGGCTTTGAGCTGAAAAGCTGTCTCTGCTGGGACGACAACGACCACCAGGAGTATTACATCTGCCAGGGCGGTCGGGCCCTTGTGCATAATTACGCCGCCGACGCCTGGTACAGCTATGAAAACTTTGAGGCCAGCGCCATGGCGAATCTGAACGGGGAACTGTATCTGGGCGACCATCAGGGGCGGCTCAGGCACCTGTCATATCTATATAAAAACGATGACGGCCAGGCCATAGAGGCCTATTGGGAGTCTGGCTCCATGAGCTTTGGCCAGGACTATATGCGCAAATACTCCGCCCAGGTCTGGGTGGGCATAAAGCCCGAGAGCAACGGCGAGGTGAGCGTGACCGTACAGACCGACAGAAAAAGCGTATACACGGAGAGGTTAGTGTCCTCCAGCCTTATAAGCCTCAGAAACGCCAACTTCTCCCGCTGGAGCTTCATAAGCAACCGAAAGCCCAGGATGACGAGGCTTAAGATAAAGGCGAAGAAATTCGTGTTCTATAAGCTCATCTTCGCCTCGACAGCCCCGGACACCACGGCCACCATCCTAACCGCGGACATGCGCGTCCGCTTCACCGGTTATACGAAGTGAGGAGGCCTTATTATTTTTGATCTAAACAATGACCAGACCATACTGTGGCTCTTCCAGCAGATAAAAAAGATCTTTGCCACCAAGGAGGACCTGAAAAACGCAACCGGCTCCGGCGGAGACCTTGGGACGATCTTAAACGCCGTCTATCCTGTCGGCTCGATCTATATGAGCATTGGCAGCGCAGATCCAACGAATGTTTTCGGCGGCACATGGGAGCAGATCGCAGACGGCAGGGTTTTGATGGGGACAGCAGACAGCAGCAAGCTGAACACCACTGCTGAAGCCGGGCTGCCGAATATTACAGGTGAATTGCTTCCAAATACCCAGTATTCCGGCACCGTATACTCCGGCGGGTGTGCCTCTGGCGCTTTTGGACTGGCGAGCCTGGAAACCCAATATTACCTAAACAGCAGAACGAGCGGTTCAGGGTGGTACGGCGTTGATTTTGACGCCTCACGCTCTGATCCCATCTACGGAAACAGCACCACAGTTCAACCACCGGCTTTGTATGTCTATATCTGGAAACGGACGGCGTAAAGAACAAGCGGGATTTTGTTTTTATTGAAAGGAGAAGAAATGGCGTTTACAAAACTGCTCGCGGACCTGAACCACATCAGCCGCCTGGACGATGAGCCCAACGATGTTGGTGGGCTTACGGCGGCGGAGCTGAAGGAGGAGTTTGACAGGGCCGGGAACGAGATAAAGGACTATATAAACAG
>DBGBEC010000248.1:0-7346 GCA_048477415.1 Candidatus Limivicinus sp.
AATGCAGTCGGCTTCTTCTGACGCCGCCGCGTCGGAGATGGGCAAAAAAGAATGAGCCCGGTGTGGCACCGAACTCATTTAGGAGGAAGGTCATATTGGGTTTTGCATGGGTTTCCGGGGCTCAGGTCTCTTCTCTTACGCCGTCTTTGCCAAGGAAGAAGAGGGCGAGAGCGCCGGGGCCTACATGGGAACCGGTCACGGGCTCATATTCCACGTTCAGGATCTCCTTGGGCGGGCGGTTCTTCATGAGAAGCTCCGAAAGCTGCTCCGCGTCGTCCCGGCAGCCGGCCTGGGCGATGCCTATGGTCTGCTCCTCGGGCCGGTCCACAAGCCGGTCATAGCGCTCGGCCAGGGCCCTTATGGAGTGCTTTCTGCCCCGGACCTTGGCGAAGGCGACGATCTTCCCCTCGCTGTTGCCCTTGAGCAGGGGCTTTATATTCAGCACTGTGCCGACTATGGCGGAGAGGTTTGAAAGCCGCCCGCCCCGGCGCAGGTGCATAAGGTCGTCCACGGTAAAGACCTGGAACATGCGGCGCGCCATGGCCATGAGCTTCTCCACGGTCTCCTCAAAGCCCAGGCCCCGGGCCCTGTATTCACAGGCCTTCAGCGCCACGAGCCCCTCTCCCAGGGAGGCGGCCAGCGTGTCGATGACCTTTATCCGCCGCTCGGGGTATTTCTCCGCAAGCTGGCCCGCGGCAATGCCCGCCGCGCCGCAGGAACCGCTTATACCGGAGGACATGCTCACATACACGATGTCCTTCCCCTCTTTCAGGGCGGGCTCGAAATGATCGATATAGCGCTGGGGCGGCACCTGGGAGGTGCTGGTCTTCACGCCCTTTCTTATCATGTCGTAGTAATCGTCCCCATTGAAGAGGTCCGTGTCCAGGCAGGTGTGCTCCCGGCCATTGATGTAATACGAAAAGGGTATAACTGTAAGGTCGTTTTCTGCGGCGCGTCTTGTCGGGATGTTGGCTGATGTGTCTGTCATTATAACAAAGCTCATATCTTGTCCTCCAGAGATGTTGCTCCTACTATACTCCAAAGCCGGTGCCAAATTCAAGCTACTGTGCCAGGGGGCCGATATACCTTTCCTTCAGAGCTGTAGAATGGGTGAAAACCAGCTCTACTCCCAGTAGAGTGCCGGGAGCAGGGCTGGTTTTCCGGGCTTTTCCGCTTTTGCTCAGCCTATGGAGCGAAGCTCCTCGATAAGGCTGCCGAAGAGCTTCAGGGCGGAGTCCACAGGCTCCGGGCTGCTCATGTCCACTCCGGCCAGCTTCAGGAGAGAGATGGGATCGGCGCTGCTGCCCCCGGAGAGGAAGCGTTTGTAGTCCTCCACGGCCGTCCCGCCCTGCTCCAGGATCCGCTCGGCAATGGCGACGGCGGCACAGAAACCGGTGGCATACTGGAAGACATAGTAGTCATAGAAGAAATGGGGGATACGGGTCCACTCCAGGGCGATGCCCGGGTCGGAGACCATGTCCGGACCAAAATAGAGCTTGTTCAGCTCCAGATATTTTTCGTTGAGAGCGTCGGAGGTGAGGGTCTCGCCCCGTTCGGCCATGCGGCCAAGCTCCAGCTCGAACTCGGCAAACATGGTCTGCCGGTAGACCGTGGCCTTGAATTGGTCCAGGAAGTGGTTTATAAGATAGGCCCGCTCCGCCTTGTCCCGGGTCCGGTCCAGCAGGTGGCGCATCAGCAGCACCTCATTGCAGGTGGAGGCCACCTCCGCAACGAAAATGACATAGTCGCTGGTGGATACGCACTGGTGCTGCCGGCTGTAATAGCTGTGGAGGGCGTGGCCCATCTCGTGGGCCAGGGTGAACATGCTGTTCAGATCGTCCTTGTGGTTGAGCAGCACATAGGGATGGGGCCGGGAGCTGCCGTTGCTGTAGGCCCCGGAGCGCTTGCCCTGATTTTCATACACGTCTATCCAGCGCTTTTCAAAGCCCTCCCGCAGGATGGCGGTATAATCCTCGCCCAGGACGGCCAGGGCCTCCAGCACCGTGGACTTGGCCTGCTCAAAGCTTATCTCCCCTCCGCTTTCGGGCACGATGGGGGTGTAGACGTCGTACATGTGCAGCTCTTCCAGGCCCAGCAGCTTCCGGCGAAGGGAGACATAGGAGTGCATCTTGTCCATATTGTCATGGACGGCCCGGATAAGCTGGGTATACACCTCAACGGGCACCTCGGTGCCGTCGAGAGAGGCCTCCAGGGTGCTGCCGTAGCGGCGGGCGGAGGCAAAAAAGCAGAGCTGCTTGAATTGGGCGTCCAGTATGGCGGCGGAGGTGTTTTCAAACTCGCGCTGCCGACCGTAATAGCTCTCGAAGGCGTTCTTTCTCAGCACGCGGTCCGGGCTCTCCAGCAAGGGGACAAAGCTGCCGTTGGTGAGCTCGTGGGGGAGGCCCTGGCTGTCTGATACCTGGGGATAGCGCATGTCCGCGTCCCGGAAGATACCGCCGATATTGTCAGGAGAATTCGCCAGCTCACCCGCGGCGGCCAGCAGGGTCTCTTCCTGGGGCGAGAGGATATGGGCGGCCCGGCGGCGTATCTGCCAGAGCGCCCTGTCATACTCCTCTAACTCCGGCCGGGCGGCGCGGAAGAGGGCCAGCCTGTCCTCTGCTATGGCCATTATCTCCGGTGAGGCGAAGGCTCCGGCGCTGGAGAGGGCCACAGCGGTGCCGACAGCCTTGCCCCGCATGTCCTGGAAGAAGCTGTCCGCCGTGTCCTGGTCGCTTTTGCAGGAAGCATAGGTCATCAGGGCGCTCAGCCGCTCGCTTATCTCGTCTTCCAGACGGAAAAACTCTAAAAGGGTATCGCCGCTGCTGCCCAGCCTGCCCTGAAAGGCGGCCAGGCTCTCCGTCAGGGCCTTCAGTTTCTCGTTCTCCTCGAACCAGGCCTGGTCAGAGGGGAAAATGTCGCTGAGCTTCCATGTGTGTTCCTCCCGCACCTGGGAGCGGGGAAGGATCTCGCTTTTGTTCATGTTATATCCTCCATCAATTTCTTCTCCTCTGTGAATATGCCCTTTTTTCACCTTTTAAAGTCAGATACATGCCCCAGCATACCAGGACCATCAAAAGACATGTAAGGCTCATGAAGCTGTAGCAGAGCTTGTACCAGCTACCATAGCGCTGGACCAGATACTCAAGCACCCCGGTGCCTATCAGGGACAGAAGATAGCCCGACCACAAAAGCCAGTGCCGCGGCCTGAGCCCCAGCTCCTTCACGGAGCGGACGCTGTAGACCGCCAGCACACCCGCGATAGACAGGGCGCTGACTATCTGCACAAGGCTCACAAAGCCGTTGAACCGGAGGAAGCTGGAGTCATAGCGGGTGCTGTCCAGCACAAGCTCCGTGGCGCTGTAGAGCAGCAGGAAAAGCAGGGCCGTGTCCCCCTTGCGGCCGTGGGGGCGCTCGTCCTGCCGGAGGTAAAAGACCAGCAGCAGGGCGGCTATCCCAAGCAGCAGGAGAAAGTGGACAAAAAAGGTGGCAAAGCGGTATTCCATGACCCCGGAGGAGGTGCTCACAGCCGAGGCTATGGGCAGGTGCTGGAACCTGGGGTCCTTCACGATGACGGTGCCCCGGCAGGAGCTGTTGAAAAGGGCGCTCAGCCGGATAAGGGCAAGGCCCAGGGCGGCCCCGGGGGCCAGCGCGTCGAAGAGCCCGGCCATATCCTCCGCCAGGCGGAGCTGCTTTACTATGAACACCGCCAGGACCACGCCCAAAAGCAGGCCCGGCAGACAGTATCCGCCGATGGAATAGTCCGTCAGCGCGGCCCGGAGACCGGCGTACTGCTCGGCATGGCAGTACCAGTGGATGAGCCGGGACAGCAGCACCGACAGAGCCGCCGCCAGGGGCAGCAGGGCCCACATGGCCGCCGTCCGGCCGCCCCGGGCGGTATAGAGCCCGCAGCTAAGCGAGAACCAGGCGGCAGCGCCCAGGCAGATGAGCACGGCGCTGTAATATATAATGGTGTCGCCGCTGTATATGGCGATGGGATTCATTGTCCAGCCTCCTCTTCCGGCAGAGCTGTGGCGAAATATATGATGTCGCTCATGGTGCGCTCGTCGCCATAGTCCACATGGTTCACGGCCTCCCCGTTCATTATGAGGATGGAGGTCTGGCCTCCGTCCAGGTTATAGGCCTTCTGGCAGCCCTTGTCATACAGGAACTGGCCAAGCTGGAACACCGTCCCCGCCGTGGTGTAGCCGTCGGCATAGTTGATGGTCATAAGGAAATAGTGCAGGGGGCCGAGCTGGCCGATGCCGGAGCGGGAATAGGTCCTGTCCAGCTCCCCTATGGGATAGCCAGATATCTCCCTCAGCTCCCCATTGTCCACAAGCACCGGGCCGAATGAGGCGGTGAAGTACACCTGGTTCTCGTCTATGAAGCGCTGGGTGGACTCCGCGTCGCTCAGCTCCCCGGCATAGGAAAAGAGCATGTCGCCGGAGGTGGTGAAATGGCAGGAGTCCAGCTTGTCCGGGGCAAAGCGATAGAGCTGGCCCTGATAGGCCGTCACGCCGATGCTGCGGAAATCGTAGAAATCGCCGTTTATGGCGATGACAGCGTTGCATTCCCTGGCCATGTCCGTGGCGTAATAGCGGACGCCGGTGCTGTAGGTATCCCCGGCGATCTTTCTTCTGAGCTGGGAGCCGTCGGCTATCTTCACCTCGCCGCAGCTCACGCATTTGCCCTGGATATCCTCCTTCCAGGTTATGGCCAGGATGGTCTCGTCCAGGTAATATTGTATGGGCTCGCCGGGGATGAAGTTCGCGGCCGGGTCAAAGGCCATCTCCTGGTCCCCCAGCAGCGCCGCGGCAGAGTCGATAAGGGCCACTATCTCCGCCGGGTCCGTGGTGGAGCCGAATTTGCTCTGGTCAGGCTCGGGAGCCACAGTGTCCCCAGGGGGGATGGCGTATATCTTCGGAATGTTCGCCAGCTCACCAAGGGCGTCGCTGGCGCCGTTGTTGGCGAAGCTCTCCAGCCGGGCAGAGAGGTCCAGGGCCGTGCCCTGGGTCTTGGAGCTCACTGTGCCCGTGTCCGGGTGGACGTTCATAAATATCCAGCAGAGGCTCAACAGGCTCAAAACGGCGCAGACGATGGCCGTTATCCGCCTTCTCGGGGCCTGGACCGCTCTCGGCCCGGGGCTTCGCCGGGGCTGGCTCCCCGGGCGGGGGGCCGTCTCCTGCCGGGGCCCTTTCATCCCGGCTCCCACTGCCCGGGCCCGGTGCGGCGTGGCCTGCCTCTTCCCGGTCTCCGGCCCGGTCCGACGGGGCGTCTGGGCCATAGGCCGCGGAGCCGGTGCGGCGGGCGTGCTCAGCCTTTCCGGCCCGAGCCCTGCCTCCGGCCCCGGCGCGGGGGGCGGCGGGGGAGCCTCCGGCCCGGCCCCGGGATCCTCGCCCTGGGCCAGGTCCTGGCTGTAGTTTGCAAAGTCCGCCAGAATGGACGCTATATCAAACTCGAAATCCTTGTTGTCGCTCATGCTGAATCTCCTGCTTTAATAGCTGCCGCCGCTTACTGCGTCGAGCAGCGCCTCATCCGGGACCAGGCTCCACTTTCCATCACCGTAGCTGAGGCTCAGCTCCAGCTCGGCTGTGACGTAATAGTCCTCCGCCTTCCGCAGCACGGAGCTGACCGCGTTTTTATAGGCCTCCTGAGTGATCTCCGGGAGATAGTTTTTGTCCTCGTCATAGACCTGGCTGCTGGGCCGGTCTCTCACCAGGGCCTTCAGCTCCTCCACCGTCCGCTCAGCGGCAGCGGCCTGGACGGCGTTCAGATCCAGATATGTAAGGGCCACAAGCTGCTTTGCCTCCAGCTTGTCCGCCACACAGTCGGAGCGGAGCTCATAGGAATAGCTCTCCCGAAGGGCCTGGTGCATCAGCGCCGCCGCCTGGCCCTCGGGCGGGGTCTCAAGGCCAAGGCTCGTATATCCCGCAAGCTGGGCGCCGGCCTTCTCGTAGTTTCCGGCGGAAAGGGCGTCGAGGAAGCTGAGAGAGGTCTCCTCCGGGTCCCCCTCGGCCCGGGAAATAAGCACGCCCGCGCTCATGCCCACTATGCTCAGGGCCAGAGCGGCCCCAGTGAGCAGCACCGCCAGGACCGCCCAGGCCAGCTTTATCCTGTATCTCCGGGAGAGGAGCAGCACCGCCAGCAGAGCCAGGACCGTGGCCAGAAGGCTCAGCCCCGCCGGAATGAGCGCGGAGCTTCCCCCGGCCTCTCCGGTCTCGGCGGCGTCCTCAGCCTCTACCTTTTGTATAAGGGCCTCGGTGCCCTCCTCCCGGGCCTGCTCCGCCTGGGCCTTGGCCTCCGCCTCCGCCGCCTGGCGGCGGAGGTCGGCGTGGTACTGGGTATAGTCGCACATGAGGGTGCAATAGGCCGTCATGACCTGGTACACATTGCTTATATTGTCGGAAAATAGCACCAGGAGTATTGGCTCGTCCGTGAAGGCGATGCCGCAGTCGGCCATATAGAGATGATAGTCCGTAAGGTAGTAGCCGTATTTGTGGGCTATGTCGAAGCGCTGCTCGGAGAGCTTGAAATAGTTCTCCGGCTCCGCCTGCTGCATGGTCTCTATGACCTGGGGAAAGCGCTCCCGTTCACTGTACAGCAGCTTCAGGCAGCTTATCACCTGCCGCGGCGTGAAGAAGTTGTTCTCATAATACTTCTCGTCCACCGTGGCCGCGTCCTCCCCCATGTAGGGGGCTATAAGCTCTCTGTAGCGGCGATATACCCCGTCGCCCATCTCCTTCCAGAGTATGGCGGCATAGTCGTTGCTGGAGTTTATAATGGTCTCCCTCAGAAGTGTCTCGTATTTTATGCCGGCAAACTTGGTGTCCCAGTCTATCTCGCCCTCATACACCATCTCGGCAAAATACATGTTCAGCGGGACCTTGTACATGCTGCCGGAGACCATATACTGGTCGGCGTTCACATAGGCCTCTTCCCCGGTGACGGTGTTGTAATAGCCCAGGGCGATAAGCTCCCTGTCCACCTGGTATTCCTCCAAAAACTCGTCCAGCACCTGGTCCAGGCTCTTGTCCCTGAAGCGCTCGTCCCCCCCGGCCTCTTCGGCCAGGGCCGGCGCACCCAGAGCCAGCAGCAGGCAGAGGGCCAGCAGCCCCGGAATAATTCTCTTGATCGCTTTCATCCCCGTTTTCACTCCATACGCTCAAGGCGGTTTTTATATCTCCGCGGAAAGCTCCGTTTTTCACACAGCCACTCCATTCTATCATTACCGCCTGTTATTTCAAGCCCTCCGGCCAAATATTAGGATTAATTTTTATTAAGAGCGCCGGTCTCCGGCTCCCGCCTCTCCTCCAGCCCTGCCAGGGCTATGCAGCAGTCTATTATCC
>DBGBEC010000249.1:0-1970 GCA_048477415.1 Candidatus Limivicinus sp.
TCATCGGAATATGCATCCACATAGGTAGAGGTCAATCGGCTGCCGACCCGCTTGCGCACATAGAGATATTTCTGTCCATCACGGTCTTTGATCTCCGGCGTGCCGTCATACGGGATCAGCTTCAACCGAGCCTGAAAGTCCGCCTTCTGGTGCAGCAATTCCTGTATCTTGGAATAGTTGGTTTCCATAGCAGTCTCCTTGGGGAACTTTTCTTGATTGTATTATACAAAAATGTTCCCCAATATACAAGAGAAATGATCCACGATCGGGGAACTTTTTGATGGCTGATCATATGATCAGCTCAGCTTTTCAAAAAAGTCCGCGGCCCTTTTCCGCGCCTGATGATCCCGGCCACGGGCGGAGCGCGGCGGGCTTTTTTCATGTTACCAGGGCTGCCATGGCAAGCAGGCCCCGGTTGTTTTCGTATATGGAAGGAAAGTCCGATATGGGCAGGGGGTTTTGGCCCAGGCCGGCCTCTATGGTATAGCCCGGGCGGAGAAATTTTTGGATGAACCAGTCCTTGTATCCGGCAAATCCCGAGGCGAAAGGCGTGTTTTCCAGGCTGTAGCCCGACACATCGGCCAAGACCTGGCCTATCTTCTCCCCGTTTTCCGGCTCATAGTCCATGAAGCGCCAGTATATCACCTGGCCCTGGGTGTGATATGACAGGGTAAGGGCCGGGTCAAAGCGGAGGGTGAAGTCGTACATGGCCCGGCTCTCCGGCGCCGTGAGAGGGGCCCGGCCTACATAGTCCGCCGGAGCGGGGCTTTTTATGCCCTGGGCAAACTTGTTCTCGCGGGCCTGCTCCCAGCCGGCGGGGTACTGAAGGTTCAGATCCACGCCCCTTATGTTGGCTTTCCAGCCCTGAGGAAAGGGGAAAGCCGGGTAGGCCGCGGCGATCTTCCGGGCGGCGGCGTAATGCTCTCCGCTCTGTAGCTCCCCGGAAGTTAGGTCCATGCCGTCCGGATTCACCGCCGGGATAAGACAGATGGTGGCATAGCTCAGGATCTCCCCGGCGGGGCTGCCCATTATCTCGCCTCCGGAGGCGAAGGCGGAAGCTAACTCCTCGGCAAAGCGCAGGAGGATGGGGGTGGTTATCCACTCGTTGGCGTGGTGGCAGGCATTGTAGAGCACCCGGTTATCTCCCTGGCCCAGGCTCAGGCTCCATAGGGGACGGCCCATCACGCTGCGGCCGATCTCCCCGGTGACGATGAAGGGATATCTGGCCGCAAGGCCCCTGACGCAGTAGCCCACCAGGGCTGAGCACCACTGTATATTCCCCGGTACCACCGGGAAGGGCAGGGGCACCACGAGCTGAAGCCCCGGGGAGAGCCGCTCCGGCTCCAGGCCCGGGTTCGCCAGCTCTATGGCCTGGAGCGAGCTGCCGTATATCCCCGCCACGGTCCAAAGGCTCTGCCCCCGTTCAAGCCGGTGGACGAGATAGCCGGTGTACCAGGGCAAAAGGCTCCGGTGACTGGCGCTGCCCACTATGCCGTCGGCCTGAAGGCCCTGGGCCGTCTGAAACCGGATAAGGGCATATTTTGTCTCCAGGCCGAAAAGGCCGTCCATATCCAGCGGGCCGAAGCCCGCCCGGTTGAGCCCCAGCTGCAAAAGCTGCACCGAGGGCCCGGTGCTTCCAAGCCGCAATACTTTCATTCCCGCCGCCTCCATATAATTTCGTCTCTATGGATCATATGTAAAAAGACGGAGAAAAAGAACCTTTTCAGCCCCAGCCCGGCGGCATATGCCGGCTCTGGCAAGCTGCGGCGCACGGCGGGGCCCTGTCAGCGCCTTTGTGGAAAAGCCACAAAAAGCGGGGGCAAAATTTGGATTGTGCCCGCCTCCGCATTAAGGTATAATATAGAAGGCCCTTTGCGGCCTCATTTCACTGCGTGTGGGGCTCTCCATATTCTTAGCCCGGCACAGCATTAATAAGGAGGAATATGAACTCCCCCGGCTCGGGGTGCGGC
>DBGBEC010000250.1:0-5235 GCA_048477415.1 Candidatus Limivicinus sp.
TCCGTAGGCTTCCTCTTCCTTCACCAGACCAAACCCGCTTCGCTGGGCTTTGATCTGGCATTGGTAACGACAGATCAGGCTTATTGCCGGCGGTTATTGGACCACGGGAATTGCGTGTCGCCGCTGCATACGGCAGATGAAGGCGACACGCTATCCGCGGCAAGGCGAGCAAGGGGCCTGCGGCCCCCTCGAGCTCCCCCCCGCTTTGCTGCTTAGCTCACTCTTACCTATAGTTTCTGACGACCCGAGGCCCCGGCGCTCAGCGCCGGGGCCTCGGGTCGTCAACTCATGTCAGCTTGTCAAAAAAGCCTTTCGGCCTTTACCGTGTCGTTGGTCCGGGAGATCTCTCCTGGTATAGCTCAAAGCCCGGTCAGGGGACATTTGCCCAGGTTCCAGGACATGTCCCAAAAGGCCCTTTCATACTCGGAGCAGTTTATGAATATTTCCGTCAGGTGCTGGAGCTGGGCCTGGGTATAGTCCCGGCTGAGACTGTCCAGGGCCTGGCTGAGCCGCCGGTTTTCTTCCCCGTAGCTTTCGGACACATAGCCGCGCACCCAGTCGCCGTAAAAAGGCTGCTCCGCGGCGAGGGGCTGGTCCTCAAGCATTTTTTTCGCAATGAACTCATAACTCAAAGCGCAGGAGAGCACGGCGGCAAGTATCTCCGCCTCCCCCTCCTCGTAGGCTATGCGCAGCATATACGAGGTGTAGGACAGGCTGGCAAGGCCCCTGGGCGTCTGTTCCAGTTCCTCCGGGCTCAGGCCCAGCCTGCCCATATAGCCCCTGTGGATGTCCATCTCCTCGCCGGTCAGGGCCTGAAGATAGCCGGTGAAGAGCCGGGCCGTCTCCAGGCTCTTCGCCTTGGCGGCGCCCAGGGCAAAGGTCCTGGCATAGTCCTGAAGATAGAGATAGTCCTGGATGATATAATAGCGGAACTTTTCCACTGGGAGGCTGCCCTCCTGTATGCCCAGGACAAAGGGCTGGCTGTTATACCCCGCCCAGATATCCTTCACTGCGGCGAGCAGGCGTTCTGTCGTTTTCATGGCGTCTCGATGCTCCTTTTCCATTCCCTGTCCTCCAGGCTGAACATGTGGTTCAGGGGGCCGGAGCCCTGGCCCAGATCCAGCATGCTCTCCAGAGCGCCGCTTATATAGGCTTTGGCCGCCTCGATGGCCCGCTCCAGAGAGAGCCCCTTGGCAAGGTTCGCGGCGATGGCGCTGGAGAGGGTGCAGCCGGTGCCGTGGGTGTTGGGGTTGTCCACCCGCCGACCCTTGAACCAGGTGAACTCGCCCTGGGAATACAGCAGGTCATTTGCGTCGTTCACGCTGTGGCCCCCCTTGCAGAGCACCGCGCAGTTATAGCTGTCCCCGATGAGCTTCGCCGCCCGTCCCATGTCCGCCTCAGAGCCTATCTTCAGGCCGGAAAGGACCTCCGCCTCGGGAATGTTGGGGGTTATGACCCTGGCCAGGGGGATGAGCCGCTCTTTCATCTTGCTTATGGCGCTGTCCTTTGAAAGGGCGGAGCCGCTGGTAGACACCATCACCGGATCCACCACGATGTTCTCTGCCCTGTACTGCTCCAGCCGCTGGGCAATGACCTCTACCAGGGCCGGGTCGGACACCATGCCGATCTTCACGGCGTCTGGCCGGATGTCCTGGAACACAGAATCTATCTGCCGGGCAAGAAAGTCCGGGCTCACCTCGTATATGTCCGACACGCCCAGGGTGTTCTGGGCGGTAAGGGCGGTGAGGGCGGTCATGGCATAGACCCCGTTCATGGTCATTGTCTTGATGTCGGCCTGGATACCGGCGCCTCCGCTGGAGTCGCTTCCGGCGATGGATAAGGCTGTTTTCATGGTGTTCCCCCTTGTATGATCTAAGCTGGGCTGAGAGACTGTGCGTTTCCCAGCCTATTCAAAGCGTATGGCCTCGTGGGCCATGCGGCTTATCTGCTCCCATTGGGCGGCGGCCGCCCAGTCGTATACCGCGGCGACGTAAAATCCCGCGGCCCTCGCCGTCTCCACGGCGTATTTCGCGTCCTCAAATACGGCGATCTCCCCCGGGTCCGCCCCGAAGAGCTCCGCCGCCTTCAGATAGATAAGGGGCTCCCTCTTGCTAACTCCCAGGCTCTCGCAGGAGAGAACGAAGTCAAAGCAGGACAAAACGCCCAGCCTCCCCAGGCAGAGCCGCACAAGCCGCTCGGCCGTGGCCGAGGCCACGCACATCCGCACTCCGGCCTCCTTCAGCTCGGCCAGCAGCTCCCGGACGCCGTTTTTCAGGGGAATGTCATTTTCATAGTGGAGCTCCATAAGCCGGTTCAGCTCCTCCGCGATAAGGGCCGGGGCCTCTTCAAGGCCGAAGCGCTCCGCCAGGAAGGCGGCGGACTCGGCCATGGTCAGGGGGGCCAGCTCCCCGGTGATGTCCGGGACCTCCTCCACACCCTTGGCGCGGAGATATTCAAGCCCCAGCTCCTGCCAGACGACCATGGAATCTATAAGAGTCCCGTCCATGTCAAAGATCGCGTATTTCTTGTCCACTGTTTTTAAAGCTCCTTTGCCAGGCTCAAAAGCTCCGCGGTGGCCCGGCCCGGGTCCTCCGCGGCAAAGATCGCCGATACCACGGCCACGCCGTCCACGCCGCTGCCCTTGAGCTCCATTATGTTTTTTGCGGATATGCCGCCGATGGCCACCGTGGGCACATCCACGCTTTCGCAGATGGCCCTCAGCGTGTCGAAGGACATGTTCCCGTCCACGGCCTTGGTGCTGGTGTTGAACACCGCCCCCAGACCCAGATAGTCCGCGCCGTTTTCCACGGCCTGGACCGCCTCTTCCACGCTGTGGGCGGAGACGCCCAGGATCATGTCCGGGCCGATCAGGCTCCGGACGTCATGGGCGCACATATCCTCCTGGCCCACATGGACCCCGTCTGCCCCGGCCTTTATGGCTATGTCCACGTTGTCGTTGATGATGAGGGGGACCCCGTATCTGCCGCAGAGCTCCTTCAGCTTCAGAGCCTCTTCAAGGAAGGCCCCTTCGTCAAGCTCCTTTTCCCGGAGCTGAAGGCAGCTTGCCCCGTTCTTAAGGGCGGCCTCCACCTGCTCATACAGGCTCATTTTCCCTGTCCATGCCCTGTCCGTCACGGCATACAGCCGCATAAGGCTCTTATCGCAGTTCATATTTTGCTCCCTTCTCCAGCTCTTCCGGGCTGAGACCGTACACGGCGTCTATTATATAGGTCCGGTAGCTGGCGTTGCCGTCCAGGGGGCCCATGCGCTGCCGGGCCAGCTCCCCGCAAAGGCCCATGGCGCAGACCGACGCCGCCGTGGCCTCCAAAATGCGGTCGGGGTTCGCCGCGGCATAGGCCGCGGTCATGGCGGAGAGCTGGCAGCCCGTGCCGGTTATCCTGCCCATGTCCTTATGACCGTTTCGTATGCAGAAGCTCCGCTCCCCATCGCTGACGATGTCTATCGCGCCGGTGACGGCCACCACCGCGCCGGAGCTGCGGGCAAAGCCCTTCACCAGGTCCAGGGCCGTGTCAAGGGTCTCCTCTGTCACCTTGTCCGCCTCTGCCGCGTCGACGCCGTTTGAGCCGCCGCTTACCCGGGCCAGGGCCTTTATTTCGGAAATATTCCCCCGTATAACGGAGAAACGGAGCTCCTCCATAAGCCTGCGAGCAGTGTCTGTCCGCAGACTGGAGGCCCCTGCCCCCACCGGGTCCAGGACCACGGGGCGGCCGAGGGAATTGGCCTTCCTCCCCGCCGCGAGCATGGCAGGGATGGTACGCTTGTTCAAAGTGCCTATGTTTATGTTCAGTCCCGCGCAGAGGGCGCAGATCTCCTCCGCCTCCTCCGGCTCGTCGGCCATAATGGGGGAAGCGCCGCAGGCAAGCAGGATGTTGGCGCAGTCGTTCACTGTGACATAGTTCGTGATGTTGTGGATAAGGGGCGCCCTGCGGCGCAGATTATCCAGCATGAGGTCAAGCATTTGCTTTTTTCCTTTCGGATGAGAGTTTCCCCTGCATGGAGCTCAGCGCTCCGGTCTTGTCCAGGGCGTATATGAGTATGCCGGAGAGGATGGCCCCCGCGGCGGTGGAGATGAGGAAGGGGATGATGTAGGCGTAAAAAGCCAGATCCGCCGCACTCTGCCCCATGAAGAGCAGGGCCACGGGATAGGCGCAGAGACCGCCCAGCACGGAGGTGCCGAACACCTCGGCGATAAGGGTGGGCAGCAGGGTCCTGAGCTTTTTATAGGCCAGGCCGCAGAGCAGGGCCCCGAACATGCTGCCGGGGAAAGCCATCAGGCTCCCAAGGCTCAGCAGGTTCCGGATAAGACTGGCCACAAAGGCCACGCCCACGCCGTAGCCCGGCCCCAGCAGCACCGCGCATATTATATTCACCATGTGCTGCACCGGCGCGCACTTGCTGCCGAACACCGGGAAGGAAAACAGGCTTCCCACAACAGCCACCGCGCACAGGATCCCGGCCAGAGCCAGCTTGTTAGTTTCTGTTTTTTTCATGATTTGATCTCCTTTAAAAGTTCAGAGAAACGGCATATGTACACGCAGCGTCGCTTCCCCTTGAAATAGGTGCGGGCTTTTTGGGGCCCGGAAGGTCGGTCGAAGCTTGCTGGCTTCCTCTCACGCCGGAACACGGCTTCCCATCGCTGCTGTACAAGGACGCAAGGCGCTCCCCTCCGTCCCGCCACGGTCTTACCGTGGATGCCGTCATCACTTCCCTTCTAAAAAAGAAAAAGAACCGCCTGATCCGGCAGCCCCGTGAAAAATCTGATCCTTCCTACGTCGGCATTATCCGCATCAGGTTCATGGGTCGAAGATCATATCTTCCTCTCAGCCTGTTGAACAAGCTCCCCTTGGACATATATTATACTCCGGATTTCTCCATTTGCAAGAGCTTTTTCTTCGCTGCGGCGGCGAAAAAAACAGTCATACTCTCCGCTTGTCCCGCATATACTGAGTGTATGCTGAAAAACACAGGAGGTATGACCATGGAACAGGATATTGACGATCTCATATACGGCGCCGCGGACCCAGGCCCCAGCAGCCGCTGAAGCAAAGCTCCCAAAGGAAAGCGGCAGGCGGCAAAAAGCCTGCCGCAAAACGAGCTTTGGCATCAAAAAAGAAGATCGATCCATTGAAAAGCTTCGGAGAATTGCCCATCACGGCAGTTCTCCGAAGCTTTTTGCCGTTAAAAGCCGCCGTGCGGCGGGCGCGTATCCCGGCC
>DBGBEC010000251.1:0-2750 GCA_048477415.1 Candidatus Limivicinus sp.
TCGTAGATATCCTCATCGTCAACTACGTTGTCGTCCAGGCCGAATATGCCCGTGTTGCCTCCAAGAGTGGGCGTGGTGAAGTTGCGCCAGTCCAGTCCCTCGTGGATGGGCTGCATGACCTTTCGGAAAAGCTGTGCCGCGGGATTGCCGCTGACGCCGATATACTTGGGCGTGTCGTATCCCGTCCACACCGCCGCCACATAGTAGGGGGTGCAGCCGCAGAACCAACGGTCCTTATAGTCGGTGGATGAACCGGTCTTTCCGGCCACCGGCATGTTCCATATCCGCGCCTCAGAGCCTGTGCCCGCCTCAGTGGCGTTCTGCATCATATAGGTCATGGTATAGGCGGTATTCGGCTCGAAAGCGGCGATGGTCTCGGGCAGATTGTCGATTATAACGTTCCCGTCCGCGTCCGTTACCATGGTGTAGCTGCGTGAATAGGTGAATATGCCGTCGTTTACGAAGGAACAGTAGGCCGCGGCCATCTCCCGCACCGTCGCCCCATTGGTGAGCTGGCCAAGAGCCATGGGGGCATAGGATATATCATCCGCTATGGGGCTTGTGAAGCCCAGCCTTGTGGTCAGGTAGTCATAGGCCACCTGGGGCGTGAGCTCGTCGATTATCTGGGCGGCCACGGTGTTCAGCGAGTACTGAAGGGCCTGGTAAATGGTCACGACGCCCATGTTCCCGCCGCCGGCGTTTGAGGGATACCAGCTTGTGCCCTTTAGCTGGATATAGGGGGAGTCGTTTACCAGAGTGTCCGGAGTGATAAGGCCCTCGTTTATGGCCGGGCCATAGACAGCCACGGGCTTGAAGGAGGAGCCGGGGGGACGCTGGGTCCCGGTGGCTCTGTTCAGACCGAAATTCCGTGTCTTCTCGCCCACGCCGCCTGACAGGGCCAGGATCCGCCCGTCATAGGGGTCCATTATAACGATGGCGCTCTGTAGCTGCTGTCCATCACCGCCCCAGGTGGTGGGGATCGCGGTCAGGTCGGTGTAGATAGAGTCGACTGTGGACTGGATGTTCATGTCCATGCAGGAGTATATGCGGTATCCGCCGTTATAGAGGAGCACCTGGGCCGCCTCAAGGCTTATGCCCTTCATCTCCATAAGGTCGGCCAGGACGTCGTCGATGACGACTTCCTCGTAATAGCTGTATATCTCCATGGGAGCGGATTCGCCGGGCCCCCTGGTGAAGACCAGCTCCTCCGCCACCGCGGCCGTGTAGGTCTCATAGTCTATATAGCCCTGCTCGTACATCTCGCGGAGGATAGTCTCCTGCCGGTCCTTGTTGTTCTGCTCGTTGTAGAAGGGGTCGTAGAAGGTGGGCTTGTTGGTTATGCCCACAATGGCCGCGCACTCGGCCAGGCTCAGCTCGGATACGTCCTTGCCGAAATAGGTCTGGGCCGCGGCCTGCACGCCATAGCAGCTCTCGCCAAAGTAGACCGCGTTCAGATACCATTCCATGATCTCCTGCTTGTCATACTTCTTTTCAAGCTCCAGCGCGCCGAATATCTCCGTCAGCTTTCGCTGTATAGTCACCTCGTCCTTGCCGGTGAGGTTCTTTATGAGCTGCTGTGTGATGGTGGAGCCGCCGTAGCTCGTCTCCATGCGGGCGAACATCTCAACGAAGGCTCCCGCCGTCCTGTACCAGTCCACGCCCTTGTGCTCATAAAAGCGCTTATCCTCTATGGCTACAAGGGCCTGCTCCATATACTTTGGTATGTCCTCATAGTCCACCCATATGCGCTTGTATTTGCCCGCCAGGGTGACAAGCTCCTGCCACTGGCCTGAAGCGTCCTGATACAAAATGGTGCTGGATTCGTTAAGCTGATAATCCTCCAGCGAGAGATCCAGATCCGGGACCAGGCAGGTCTTTACATAGTAGGCAAAGACGCAGGTAAACAACAGGCCCGTTACCAGAAAAACGAGCAGGATCGAGCCCAGGACCTTGAAAACGGAGCCTACGACAGATGAGGCAGCGTCCACTGTGAATCCGGCTGCCTTGAATACAAACTGGCCTTTTTTTACCTTGTCCTTTTTTTCCAGTTCCTTTTTCTGGCCTTCGCCGGAGTCAGGCTTTTTGTTCATCTGGAAGCAAGCACCTCCTTTGTTTGGAATCGTCAAAAAAATTTCCCCGCCGCGGCCGGCGCCGTGAGAAAGACCAGGGCCGCGGGGCAGTATACGGCCCATGCCGATACTGAAACACAATTATAACACAGATTGTCAATGCGGGGTAGAATAAATGTAAATTTTTATCATTTACCGCCCGGGCCGCCTTGGGGTACAGGTATAATTTTCCCCAAAAGAGGGAAAATTTACACAGAAGGCATGAAGGAGACAAAAGAGGGCATAAAGCATGATGCGTCTTTCAGCCTTTTGTGTAATTAACTGCTGGCATTTCCAGCTCAACAATTGCATATCTGGTTTTCCCAATATAAATACCCCTCGTGTAGTACCATTTACCTACACGGGGGTGTTTTGTATATTGCATGTTTCTTCTGACTAAGTTCGGTCACAGGCTGTTGGATGTATCCATTGCGCGGATAGAGCTTCTGTGTCGCTTCCATACATCACTTGCGGTAAAGTCAGTGTAATAATTTTTGGGCGATCTGTACGATGTGCAAGGACAGCAACTTTTTGGAATAGGTGCAGAACTTTTTCATGTTTGCCTTTTTCCAAAATAAAAAGTAGGATTAAACAGAAGAAAGGTGGTGCGTATGCTCGATAAGGGAGCCAGCTGCTACATAC
>DBGBEC010000252.1:0-13260 GCA_048477415.1 Candidatus Limivicinus sp.
GATATAGAATTATATCGTCTGATTGTCATACATTCTTTCGGGGACCCAGGAATTTGTCTCCATTCAGGTGGATCATATGGTCAGGCATATCCGCTATCCAAACCTCAGTTTCCCAAGCAAGCGTTTCCGAGAACTTCTTAAAAGTTTTAAAATCAAGGAACGCAGTTACATAAATTTTACCCGCTGCAACGCCCTCTGTCATTTCTTCGATCTCTTTAATTCTCTTCGGCTCCATTGGTCCGACGGAAGTAACAGACTCGACAAAGTACAGCCAGTTCTTTTCTTCAGAGTAGAGGACAACATCGGGCATTTTATCGTGAAGTGTAATTGCAAATCCGAGTTCTTGCAGCTTTGCTGCGTTCTTTACCAAGTCTTTTTCTGTAGTATCACCGACATAAAGGCATTCAGAATCAGGCGCAAACCGGGGAGCAAATTCCTCAATGATCGCTTTTTGAAGTTGATTATGCTTGCCGGGTGAAAAAGCAAAGTCCTTACCGTTGATCCGAACAGGCATTTTTATCATTGCGCGCTTAGATGTATAGAGATCGACCAATGTTTCGTGAGTGTTCAAAAAAATCGACTTTTCTGTTTCCCAAGAGCCTGTTCCATAACTTTGGATAAGTGAACGCATTTCATCTGTTAAACGATAGCGGTAGTTTGGACTGTTCGTTGCCTTTCCATTGTCCTCAATAAATGCAGCGTTTCTAAAGTGGTGCATGGCTTGCTTTCGGAAGGTTTCGCGGCTGTTTTCCGCATATGCAACGCCATAGTTTTCTTTCGTATACGCAATAACATCGTGAATGCGGATCCATCTGCTTGTGGCGTCGAACCATTCATCTTGTTCCTTTATATTTGCCATAGCCAATAGAGTAAAGCAACACAAATCCGCCTGTTGCTTAACCGGCACTTGCAACTCTTTCAGTATTTCTCTTGCTTCCTCGAGTTTGCTCATAAATGAAACTCCTTAAAATTTGATCGCAGCCTGCTTCTGTCATATCCCGTAATTTCATCAGTTCTTTTCCCATTCGCTCTATACTTTCCAGAGACGGTACAGGCATAGAGTTGATCTCAGTCGAATTAACCTGTGTAGAACCGTTTAACATTCTATAATAGCAGTCATAGAGGGTGGAGTTAAACAGTACATATAAACCATAAACAATACACTCAGACAGATCCATCAAACCACCGATAAAATTGATTTTATTTTGTGTGCTGATCTTTGCGTATTCAGGATACTTTCTTGCTAAATACACGCCGCACTGCAGGCGTCGGTGTTCTTCCTTCGCAGTAAATCTCTTTACAAACAGATAATTTGCGTTTGGCTGCAATAATCCCGCTTGGCTTGTAACGATATACTCATGTTCTTTCCCGATAGGGAAAATGACTTTTCCGTCTTGTATATGTTGTGAATAGAAAAGAGGAACAGCCTGTTCTTCTGCCGTATCCCGCAAAAATTCTCTGTTTCTAAAATCAACCGTCAATCCAGTTTTCATCTTTAGCCCAATGCTCGGCAATGTGTTTGTCCATCTATTAAGCTGGTCAAGGGTTTCTGCTTCTTGCTCATTCGTAACCAAATACACATAGGTATCCTCACCTGAAACAACTGTAGAATAAGGGGCTTCAAAGACAGTTTTGTTAGAGAAGTCCCTGTTACTTCGTGTTGTTGTAATGGTTACACTTGCAGGAATTACGGTTGTCTTTCTCATTTTAATAATGATCGTTTCCTGCAACACACTCTCGTTTTCAAACACTTTATCACGGCTAACAAACAAATGGATATGCTCTAAGACACCATCGTTCAAAAACTTTTGACGAAACTTTTTAAAGTAAGCTCCTGATGTCCAGGAACGAGGAATGATATATACCAACTCGCCGTTTGGGGTCAAATTAAACATTCCCATTGCCGCAAAAAGAAAATATAGATTGGGGGCGCCATAGCAAACATCAGGCATTGCCTTAGCCTCTGGAGCGTCTTTTGCAAGCTTCATATATGGAGGATTCCCGATCACCATATCATATTTCAACGAATCAGGATCCCCGCAAATCATTTCATTGTATTCAGACATTTGACTTAGAATATAATTATCTTCCCGAATCTCGTAATCAAATGTTAGTGTAGTCTGCTGCTGGACCCATTGCAGATTCGTCCTTAACAATTCAACAATTTTGGGATCGTTTTCATAGCAGACCAGCTTGACATATTGTAAGTGAGGAAGGTCTTGCAGCCTCTCGATCAGTGCAATCGACAAAACGCCCGAACCTGCGCCAGCGTCAAGAATTTGCAGTCGCGTCTTGTTTGCAGGCACATCAAACAGCTCAGCCATAAATACAGCAGTTTCTTTGCTCGTAAAAAACTGACCATACTTTTTTCGTTGAGACCTCGGCATTTCATCAATATATTTATTTGTTGCCTGGATAGCGAAATCAAGCAGTTTCATTTTCAGTAAACTCCATTATATCTCCAATATTGCAAGCTAAAACAGTACAAATTTTGCATAAGCTTTCTAATGATACAAATTCATTACGGCCCATTTTAGCAAGAACATTAAAGCTTACTCCCGCCGTGTTCTTCAAATCGGTTCGATTCATCTTTTTATCAATAAGCAACTTCCACAGTTTATCATAGTTAACAGTCATTTCCGCACTCCGTTCATAAGGATCAACAACAGTGTAACATTGACTAAACGAAAAATCAAGATATGCTCATGTATTCGTGAGAAAAGCCTTCTGTCAATGGGGCAGCTCACAACAGCCAAGGGAAAAACAGAGGTACAGGCCGCGAAAAGCAGCGACTGTACCTCTGTTTTTTGGTATTATTTTGGTGTGAACAAAAACATACTACCGCACATCAGCCCGGAATGTACAACTTTTAATTGGTGTGAAAGCTAAAACCCAGTCATTCCGGGCTTTTCCGGGTCTCTGAGATCATTCCCACTCGATGGTCCCGGTGGGTTTGGGGGTCAGGTCGAAGAGGACGCGGTTTATGTTGGGGACTTCCTGGGTAATGCGGGCGGTTATGTGCTGGAGGATGGGGTAGGGCACGGGTTCTATGGTGGCGGTCATGGCGTCCACGGTGTTTACGGCGCGGATTATCACGGGCCATTCGTAGGCGCGCTGATCGTTCTTTACGCCGGTGGATTTGAAATCGGGCACAACGGTGAAGTACTGCCAGACCTTGCCCTCAAGGCCGTTTTTGGCAAACTCCTCTCTGAGGATGGCGTCTGACTCCCGGACGGCTTCGAGCCGGTCTCTCGTTATGGCGCCAAGGCAGCGGACGCCAAGGCCGGGGCCGGGGAAGGGCTGGCGGAAGACCATGTTGTCAGGCAGGCCCAGGGCCTTGCCCACCACGCGCACCTCGTCCTTATACAAGAGCTTCAGCGGCTCAACAAGTTCAAATTGCAGATCCTCGGGCAGGCCGCCCACGTTGTGATGGGCCTTCACGGGGCCGCTTTCAAGTATATCCGGATATATGGTGCCCTGGGCAAGAAACTCGATCCCGTCGAGCTTGCGGGCCTCTTCCTCGAAGACCCGGATGAACTCGGCACCGATTATTTTCCGCTTGCGCTCAGGCTCCTCAACGCCGTCGAGCTTGTCAAGGAAGCGATCGACCGCGTCGACATAGATGAGGTTCGCGTTCATCTGGTTGCGGAACACCTCTATGACCTGTTCCGGCTCGCCCTTGCGGAGAAGGCCGTGGTTGACATGGACGCAGTGGAGCTGCTTTCCAACGGCTTTTATGAGCAGAGCCGCCACTACCGAGGAGTCGACCCCGCCGGAGAGGGCCAGGAGCACCTTCCGGTCACCTATCTGGGCACGAAGAGACGCAAGCTGCTCTTCTATAAACTTTTCAGCAAGCTGGGGCGTGCTTATCCGCTCCATATTTTCGGGACGCCTGTTTTCAGCCATATCTTTTTCCTCCATAGAAAAATGTTTACAGCACATTATATATTGCCTCAATTTGACATGCAAGGGTAAATTTCTTCATTTTTCACTTTTTTATGCCGGGCGACGGGCAGGTATCGAACTAAGGCTGTTTTTCTCGCGGCACATGCTTTTCAAGCCGCAAATTAGTTGCTGGTCCAGCTTATTTCCTTCGCAGGTCAGCTAAGCTTTACCACAATATAATTGTCTATCTCAGCGACTGAGCCGTAGTAAGGGTACTCGGGCATAGCGATGAAACGTTGGTCCCGGCTCAAGGTGTTTTTTTCCTCAGGATCGGCGAATGGAATGTCAAAGCCCAGGTAAGTTCTGATAAAATATTCTCTGGTATATGAGTTTATAAGGCTGACGCTGGGGCCTGTCAATTTGTCAGGGGCGAACTGTTCCGGTTCAAATATGGCGTTATGCCCTTCCCCAATAATTGCGATCTCTGAATTCTGGTCAAAACCCTCTGTCAGCTTGATCTGCGTCGCTACACCAGAATAAAAAGCGTAGGTATTTTCATACTGGATATGCATTTTTAGATAGACCTTGTTTGAGTAATATGTATTGCAAAGCAGTATGAGAGCGGAGGATAAAGCCGCAATAGCTTTCACTGGCTCTTTCCTGTTCCAGTCCGTTTTTTCGATAAAAACGGCGGCAAGCACATAGGTGGAAGCAAAGCTATACATGACCAAACTGTGGATAATGTTCAACTCCGCGATCAGAAAAATACAATTAGTACTCAACGGAAAGAGGGCCAGGCACAACAACATCAAAAGCCGCTCAGACATCCCTCTTTTTCTTACGCCCCACAGCAGTGCTCCACAGAAAATAAGGCCGGCTAAAACCAAATGAGCAAGCAGCTCCGGAACTGAGTTGACATAGCCGAAGGTACCATTAAGGAAGCTGCCTCCGAAAGCTCTGTAGGCCAGGAACAGCTTTTTTAACAGTCCGTCGTCCTGATTTACTGCATAGTCGACAAAGCTCTCATCATCAAAATAAATTACCACAAGGCTTATGGCGTAATAGAGCGCCAGGGACAAAAGCAGCATCAAAAGACAACGAAGGCCAAACCGGAAAACAACGGCGGCCGACTGATCTTCCAGAAGCGCCTTTATCATCAGCATAAGGAAAAAGCTGGCAGCTACCGCGATATATGCCTGATATATGCCGAGAGATAAAAACAGCAACAGCGTCGGGACAGCAAAACCCGCTATTCCCTTCCCGGTGTACAGCTTCACCGCCAGGACCGCCAGCAGGAACGACAGGCCATAGGCAGCGCTGGTGAACATATAGCACATTAAGCCAGTCACGGCGGGAAACACCACAAAAAGGGCCGGGAGCGTCAGCCGGAGCCAAGTGCTTTTAATTTTAAAGATATCCAGCACAAGGCAGCCAGCCACAGCTATCATGGCAATTGTCAAAACCCCATATATCCATGGCATTGAGTAGTCTGGAAAAATCAGTTTAACGAGCTCAAGCCCCCAACGCCCGGAAACGGCCGAGGCCCCCTTGCCAAACAGGGTAGCCGCCTCATCGGCATTTACAAGTTTGTTGGTAAAGGCAAACATATGGGCCAGGAACCCAGCCGCTATAGCCGAAAGGAAGGGCAGTCTATATTTCCCTACAAGGCCGATGACGGTTTTTTCAAAATCAAAGGAGCACTTTTCCATTTTTCGCACATTCCCTTTCTCCTGTAAAATCCAGCTTATGCAAGCCTTATAAGCTCCGCTGTTCCCGGGCCGATCTTTCCGTGCCAGGAATTCAGGCCCGCCATTGAGAGGTCGGCCTCATACTCGGTCTCGGGGCCGCGGTTTATGGCGGCGAGCCATACTCCGTTTTCGGCGGGAAGGCCAAAGGGGTCCTTGCCGTCCAGGATATAGCGCAGGACCAGAAGCAGGTCCCTTGAGGCGGCAAAGAGCCTTACGCGGCCCAGGGAGAGAACGTCGCTGGAGGCCCGTTTCCGGCCAAGCTCGGCATAAAGATCGTGGAGCGCCCGGTCTCCCTCCCGGAACGGGAGCCTGTTGAAGGGGTCGCAGACGCCGCGCATGCCCTGTTCATCACCATAGTACAGGCTGGGCACGCCGGGCAGCGAGTATTGCAGCACGGCGCAGAGGCGCTCCCGCTCAAGGGCGGCGGCATAGGCGCTCTCGGATATGTCAAGCCTGAGCTGCTCCTCCCGGGAGAGGCCCCGGACCACCACCGGGGTGGCAAGGGCGGTGCTCAGCCGCTCTACGTCGTGGCTGCCGAGGAGGTTCATAAGGGAGTAGTACATGGGCTCGGGATAATTCATCCTCTGGGATATGAGAAAATCCCGGAGGGCATAGGCATCTGTGCGGCGGTGTATAAAGTCCAGGACCGCGGAGCGGAAGGGATAGTTCATCACCGTGTCCAGAGAGTAGCCCAGGGCATAGTTTCTCCTGCCGCCATAGCTCTCTTTTATGACCGCGTCCTCCCAGACCTCGCCCAGGATCACGGCGTCGGGCTTTTCCTCCCGGGCCGCGCTTCTTATAAGGCCCAGCACATCATCCGGGAGCTCGTCCGCCACATCCAACCGCCAGCCGGAGGCTCCCCGGCGAAGCCAGGTCTTTACGACGCTGTTCCCGCCTTTTATGACAAAATCCTGCCAGGCGCCGTTGCCCTCGTCCACCTCGGGCAGATCGCCGAAGCCCCACCAGCAGCGGTATTCGTCCGGGAAGCGCTTAAAATCGTACCAGGAATAATATTCTGAATCCGGGCCCTGGCAGGCACCCTTTCCGGGATAACGTCCGCCCCGGTTGAAATACACGCTGTCCGCCCCGGTATGGGAAAAGACACCGTCAAGGATAAGCCTTATGCCCAGCTTTTCCGCGCTGCCGCACAGGGAAGCAAAATCCTCGTTGCTGCCCAATATGGGATCTATCTTCATATAGTCGGAGCTGTCGTAGCGATGGTTTGAGCGGGCCTCGACCACGGGGTTGAGATAGAGGCAGCTTATGCCCAGTTCCTTCAGATAGGGGAGCTTTTCCTCTATACCGCGGAGGGTGCCGCCGTAAAAATCGTCGGGACTATAGGCCTCGTCACAGGGGCGGGGCAGATAGCGTACAGGCTCGTCCAGGCTCTTATGGAGCTCCGGTCTCTGGCCCAGGGCCAGGTGGTATTCTATGCCCCGCTCCGCCGTGCCGTCGGCTGAAAAGGCGAAACGGTCGGGGAATATCTGGTACATTATGCTGCGGCGAAACCAGGCGGGCGTGTCAAAGTCCTGCCTGAACACCGTGAGGCGGAAGCCGGGCTGCTCGCTGCCATATAATCGTCCGAAATAGCCGCTCTCGTCCGGGCAGAGCCACTGAGCGCTGTCCATGCCCTCTATCCTGAAAGCATACCACAGGGCGGCGGCTTTCACCGGAGGGGCAAAGGTGACTGTATAAAATTCGCCCCGGGGCTCCATTGGAAACTCGTGGCGGAACCCGTCGCCAAAAAGCAGCAGGCTCGCCCGCTTCACCTGCCCGCCCAGCACGCGAAAGGCCAGGGTAACGAGCTCACCCTCCCGGGCGGCCCGGGGCGGAAAGCGGTATTCCTCCAGGCGTCCGTCGTGGACAGCGGCCAGGGTGTGGGCCCGGAAGCCCCGCAGGATACTGACCACATGGGCGGTCCTGGGCTGGAGCGGATACACCTGCTCCACGTCTACTCCCGCCGCGCGCAGGTCGGAGCAGCACTGGGCGGCGACCTGATAGGCCTTATCCATGGGCAGGCCCTCATCGTCCATGAGGCGGCGCATAAGCTCCGGGGCGGCTATAGGCTCGTCATTGGAGAAAAAGCATTCGCGGAGCTTGTCCAGAGGCATCTCCCGGCGACGGCACTCGCCCAGGGCCCAGTTTACCGAGGCCGCGGCCTGAAAATACTGGCTGACAAGAACGGGACAGTCGGGAGAGTTGAGCAGGTTTACATAATACTCGTCCCCAGCCGCAGGGACCCAGCGGTCCCCGGCCCAGCGGGCGTCCACCGTTTTTCTATCCTCATATTCTATTGACAGGACATAGTCCTCTGACCAGCACTCCTTGTACCGGCCGCCGAACCGGACCGGGTACAGGCCGCTTTTCAAAGGGCTTATCACGCAAGCGGCTCCCGGCCCGTATCCGAACAGGCCGGAAGCCCCTTTCTCTTTTCGCCGGCCGCCGCCTGTGGAGACGGCGGCCGGATCTTTCCCGGGATTTACAGCATCCATATATAGTGCCTCGCGTAATCCTGGGCGGACAGCTCAAAGCCAAAGTCGGCCTGCATGGCCCGGCTTATGAGACCGTGCATTATCTCATCATTCCTGTAGCAGCGCAGAGCCTGGCGGACCGTGTCGCGCATCTCCCAGGCGTCGAAGTTGGCAAAGGTGAAGCCGTTGCCCTCGCCGGTGAACTGGTTATAGGGGCTCACTGTGTCGCGCAGGCCGCCGGTCTCCCTGACTATGGGTATGGAGCCATAGCGCATGGCGATCATCTGGCTCAGGCCGCAGGGCTCGAAGCGGGAGGGCATGAGGAAAAAGTCGCTTCCGGCATAGACCAGATGGGACAGCTCCTCGCTGTAGCCTATATAGGCGCAGAGACGGCCCTTGTACCTGTATTCTGCGCCCCGCATAAAGTTTTCAAAGCGCTCGTCCCCGGTGCCAAGGAGCATAAACTGCATGTCCTCGTTGCACATCAGCTCGTCCAGCACGCAGGCCACCAGGTCAAAGCCCTTCTGCTCGGTCATACGAGTGACCATGGCGAAAAGGGGCACGTCCGGCCTCTGTTCAAGGCCCATGCGCTCCTGAAGGGCGGCCTTGCACTGGGCCTTGCCCTTAAGATGGCCCCTGTCGTAGCGGGCGGGAAGAAGGGGGTCGGAATGGGGGTTGAACACGGTCTTGTCTATGCCGTTTATTATGCCGCTAAGCTGGGCGGAGCGGGCGTTAAGTATCCCCTCCAGGCCCTCGCTGTAATAGGGAGTCATTATCTCCCGGGCATAGCTGGGGCTGACGGTATTTATCCTGTCGGCAAAGACGCAGCCGGCCTTCAAAAAGTCCGCGCAGCCGTTGAGCTCCATGAACTCGGGGGTATAGTATTTTATGTCCACGCCCAGGAGGTCCTGGACAAAGTCAAAGCCGAACTTGCCCTGATAGGCGATATTATGTATGGTCAGCAGATAGCGCAGCCGCTCCTGCATGCAGCCGGGATACTGGGTGCGTCCCAGCATGGGGATCATGGCGGTGTGCCAGTCGTTGCAGTGGATTATCTCCGGCTCAAAGTCCAGGTTGGGCAGGCAGTCCAGCACCGCTCTGGAGAAGTAGGAATACTGCTCCCCTTCCGCCCGGTCGCCCAGATATATTTTGTGGCCGAAATAGTGTTCGTTATCCACAAGGTATATGGTCACTCCGTCGAGGACCAGCTTTTCTATGCCCACATACTCCCGGCGCCAGCCCAGGTCCGAGTAGAAAAAGAACATATGCTCGACCTGGTCTGAGTATTTTTCCTTTATCACTCTGTGGTATGGGGTTATGACACGGGCGTCGATGCCAAGCTTTGCGAGAGCCTTGGGCAGGGTGCCCACCACGTCGGCAAGGCCGCCGGTCTTTGAAAGGGGCGCGCACTCGGCGGATACCAGGAGCACCCGGGGGAGCTCATCCCGGCCCCGTTCTTTCAACATTTCACGAAATTCCTTCTTCATTTTTCTCCCTTCCTCCGCCTGCTCCAACGCTCTGTCACCTTCCCCCAGGCGGCGGGGAAGGGGCGGGGTCTGTAAAACATCATTCAGTCTTTTTTAGCGCTTCTCTGCTTTCTGGGTCTGAAGCGGAAGAACTGGACCGACATGGGCGGCAGGTAGAGGGCGGTGGAATTTTCCATGTCCATAAAGGGCTTTTTCCTGCTTCGCAGGGCCCTGGGGTTCCCTTCGCCGCTGCCGCCGAAGCGGCTCTCATTGCTGCTGAGTATCTCTTTCAGGGTCCCCGGCACGGGGAGACCTATCACAAAGCCTTCATAGGCCACCGGCGTAAAGTTGCAGACGCAGACCACGCTCTCCTGGTCAGGGGCCATGCGCATGAAGGCGACGGAGCTCCTGTCGGAGTCGTCCACATTGAGCCATTTGAAGCCGTCCCAGGACCGGTCCACCTTGTACATGGCGGGCCAGCTCGTATACAGCCTGTTCAGCTCCCTGCAAAAGCTTTTGAGCTCCTGGTGCCTGGGATAGTCCAGGAGCATCCAGTCCAGCTCCTTCTGCCAGTTCCACTCGATAAACTGGCCGAACTCCCCGCCCATGAAGCAGAGCTTCTTGCCCGGGTGGGCGAACTGATACCCGTAAAGAGTGCGCAGAGAGGCAAATTTCTGGTCGTAGTCCCCGCTCATCTTGTCTATCATAGACTTTTTGCCGTGGACCACCTCGTCATGAGAGTAGGCCAGGACATAGTTCTCGGAAAAGGCGTACATCATGGAGAAGGTGAGCCTGTTGTGGTTGAAGCTTCTGAAATAGGGGTCGAGCTCCATGTAGTCGATAGTATCGTGCATGAAGCCCATGTCCCACTTGAGACAGAAGCCCAGGCCGCCCACATCCGGCGGGGCGGTGATAAGGGGGAAGGCCGTGGATTCTTCCGCGATGGTGACGGCGCCGGGGTACTGGGTGAGTATGGCGGTGTTCAGCTCGCGCATGAAGTCCAGGGCGTGGAGATTGATGTGCCCTCCGTCCTTGTTGGGGGTATACTCCCCTTCCCGGCGGCCATAGTCCAGATATATCATGGAGCTCACCGCGTCCACTCTTATGCCGTCTATATGGAACTCCTCGAAGAATTTACAGGCGGAGGATATGAGGAAGCTTTTGACCTGGTCGCTGCCGTAGTCAAAGATGAGGGTGCCCCACTCCGGGTGCTCTGCCATGCGCCGCTCCTTGCACTCGTACTGGGGGCTGCCGTCAAAGAGGGCGAGGCCGTGCTCGTCCTTGGGGAAGTGGGCGGGGACCCAGTCCATTATAAGACCGATGCCGGAGCGGTGGAGCCTGTCCACAAAGTATTTGAAATCGTCGGGACTGCCGTATCTGGAGGTGGGAGAGAAATACCCCGTGACCTGATAGCCCCAGGAACCGGCATACGGATATTCCGTGACGGGCATGAGCTCTACATGGGTGTAGCCCATGTCGGAGCAGTAATCCGCCAGGGCGTCGGCCAGGGCCCTGTAGCTCACTCCGCCCTCAAAGTCCTTCCAGGAGCCGGGATGGACCTCGTAAATGCTCATGGGGCTCTCCATGAACCTGCGCTTGGCGCGCCGGCGCATGAACTCCCTGTCGCCCCAGCTATAGCGGCCGCCGTTCCAGATGATGGAGGCTGTCTTTTCCGCGCATTCCGACAGGGCGGCAAAGGGGTCGGTCTTGAGGATCTGGCGGCCGTCGGCGCCGTCCACGCAGTATTTATAGCGCTGGCCCTCTTCAAGGCCTTTCATGAACAGGGCCCAGACCCCGCCCTCCAGCTTTTCCATGGGGTTTGCCTGCCTGTCCCAGCCGTTAAAGTCCCCCACCAGGCTCACTGCCTTGGCGTTGGGGGCCCAGACGATGAAGCGGTGGGCCTTCAGCTCGGCCACATAGTTGCAGCCGTAGCACAGCCAGGCCTTGCGGGCCTTGCCAGTGTTGAAAAGGTATATATCGTCCCAGGGGATGTGCTTTAAATATTTTTCTTCCATGCGGCATATCTCCTCTATACTTATTGTATCCTGAGTGCATTATACAACCTTTGCCGCATAATTCCAAGTATTATTTGATACTCCGGGCCTGAAATGCGGGGAAACAGGGCTTTTTTGACATTTTCACCAAGGAAAAAGCCGTCCCCGCGCAGCCCGCGCCAGGGACGGCCGTGCACACGGCGCTTCAATCCAGATACTCCCTGAGCATATCCACGGCCCGGCGCTCCAGGCGGGATATCTGCACCTGGGACACCCGCATGACCTTGGCGCAGTTTTGCTGGGTCATGCCGTGGTAATACCGCAGGGCCACCACCTGCCGCTCTCTGGAGGGCAGCTTTTCTATGGCGGCGCGCAGGGCCACATGCTCAACGAGCTTCTCCTCCGCCCCATAGTCGCCCAGGACCAGCTCCAGGGTGAAGCCGTCCTCCCCGCTCTCCCGCTGGAGGCTCTCCGTGGGACCGGCGGCAGTCTCGGCAAAGGCGATGTCCTCGGGGCTCATATCCAGCTCCCGGGAGAGCTCGGATATGGTCGGCTCCCGGCCTATACGCTGCTCCAGCCGCATGCGGGCGGCGCGTATCTGGGCGGCCTGTTCCTTTATGCCCCGGCTCACCTTCACAGTTCCGTCGTCTCTCAGAAAGCGCCGTATCTCCCCGGATATCTTCGGCACGGCATAGGTGGAGAATTTTGTGCCGAAGCCCATGTCGAAGCCCTCGATGGCCTTTAAGAAGCCCAGGCAGCCCAGTTGAAAAAGGTCCTCCGCGTCAACTCCCCTGCCGAAAAAGCGCCTGGCTATACTCCAGATAAGGCCGGAATTTTCCTCGATAAGTCTCCCAGCCGCCTCCCTGTCGCCCTGTTGGGCGGCTTCTATGGCGGCATAAATATCGCCGCTCATCGGTAGGAGGCTCTGGGGCGGACACCTCTGAGCATCTGCACGGTGGTGCCCTTGCCGGGCAGGGAGCGGACCTTCAGCTTGTCCATAAAGCTGTCCATTATGGTAAAGCCCATGCCGCTCCTCTCCTCGCCGCCGGTGGTGAAAAGAGGGGTCATGGCCTGCTGTATATTGTCGATACCCTTGCCCCAGTCGCGGATGGATATCTCCAGCAGTCCGCCCTCAAGGATACGCATGCGCATGGATATTTTGCCGATCTGATCAGGGTAGGCGTGGACGATGCAGTTTGTCACCGCCTCGGAGACGGCGGTTTTTATGTCCCCCATCTCCTCCAGGGTGGGGTCAAGCTGGGCGGCAAAGGCGGCGGCCGCCGTTCTGGCGAAGGCCTCGTTGCTGCTCTTGCTCAGGAACTCGAGCTTTATGTAGTTCTGGCAGTTCATATGTTCATCCCTCCTACTTGTTTATGGCCACAGGCACGAGCCTGTCTATGCCGGACGCGTCTATCACCCTGAGGGGCTGTCTGGCCGGGTTCTCTATCCAGGCCCTGCCGCCCAGCTCCCTCATGCGGCGGCTCACCCTGATTATGAGGGCGATGCCGGAGGAATCCATAAAGCTCAGCTCCGACATGTCAAGGGCGCAGTCCCTGGGCAGATATTCGTCCAGCAGCTCATCGATGCTGCGTATGGCGCAGCGGGCCTCGTGGTGGTCAAGCTCCCCGGCGAAGAAGATGGTAAGCCTCCCGGAGGCGAAAGCGGTACTTATGTTCATTCTCAACTCTCCTGTCTG
>DBGBEC010000253.1:0-2541 GCA_048477415.1 Candidatus Limivicinus sp.
AGCAGATCATCACCATCGCCATGTGCGTCCTTGCCACTATGCTCAGCCGCTTTTTGCCGTTCATCGTCTTTTCGGATAAACGCCCCACGCCTAAATTTATCCGCTATCTGGGCAAGGCCCTGCCGGCGGCGGTTTTCGGCCTGCTGGTGGTGTACTGCCTGAAAAATGTGAGTATTTTGGGCGGGAGCCATGGCCTGCCGGAGCTTATCGCCATTGTCTTTACCGTGGCCCTGCACCTGTGGAAAAGACAGATGCTCCTGTCAATAGCGGGCGGCACCGTCTGCTATATGCTCCTTGTACAGCTCGTTTTTTAAAATATAAAGCTCCAGCGCCGGCAAAGCTTTCGTGCTTTGCCGGCGCTGATATTGCATGGCGTTTATTTGAGCCGGTCCGCGCTCTCCTTGTTCCTCGCCGCGGCCTTTACCAGGGCGGAGAGGGCAAAGAGGGCGATGGCGTTGGGGATGACCATGAGCTGGTTGAACATATCCGCCAGCTCCCATACCAGATCGTTGGACAGGCAGGAGCCCATGAAAATGAAGATGAGCGCCAGCACCGAGTATACGGGCACAGCCTTTTTGCCGAAGAGATATTCCACGTTCACCTTGCCGAAGAAGTTCCAGCCCAAAATGGTGGAGAATGCGAAGAAGAACAGGCACACAGCCACAAACAGGGGGCCTATGCTGTCGCCCAGGCACATTGAGAAGGCCAGCTGGGCCATGTTGGCCTTGCCAACGCCCTCGGCTGCTCCGGAGGCCAGCACTCCATTCCCGGCGTAAAGAGTGGATATGACGATGAGAGCCGTCATGGTGAGGACCACAAAGGTGTCGATAAACAGGCCGATCATGGCCACAACGCCCTGGTCATGGGGCTTTTTCACGTTTGCCATGGCGTGGGCGTGGGGGGTGGAGCCCATGCCCGCCTCGTTGGAGAAAAGGCCGCGCTTAACGCCCTGGCTTATGGCGGTTTTCAGGGCGAATCCCAAGCCGCCGCCGATTATGGCGTCGGGACGGAAGGCATATCTGAATATCATGGCGAAGGTCTCGGGTATATACTTTGCCCGAATGACCAGGATGGCAAGGCCGCCCAGGATATAGAGCACCGCCATAACGGGCACGAGCTTTTCCGTGACGGAGGCTATGCGCTGTATGCCGCCCAGGAAGATGAGAGCCGCCACCACCGTCACGACAAGGCCCACTATCCAGGCGGGCACGCCCAAAGCGTTGGAGCAGGTCTCGCCGATGGAGTTGGATTGGACCATGCTGCCCATGAAGCCCAGGGCCAGGATGGTCGCTATGGCAAAGAAGCCCGCCAGGAACTTTCCAAAGCCGTTGGGGAAGGCCCTCTGAATGTAATATACCGGGCCGCCGTGTATCTCGCCGTCGTCGCCCTTGACCCGGGTCTCCTGGGCCAGGACCGCCTCGGCGTATATGGTGGCCATGCCAAAGAAGGCGATGACCCACATCCAGAATATGGCGCCGGGGCCGCCGATGAGTATGGCTCCGCAGGCGCCGATGATGTTGCCTGTGCCCACCTGGGCGGCGATGGCCGTGGCCAGGGCCTGGAGCGAGCTCAGGCCGCTCTCCTGTCTGCCGCCGCGGAGGGTGAAATTGCCGAAGACCCGGCGCATGCCCTCGCCAAAGCAGCGAAGCTGGACAAAGCGGGTTTTAATGCTGAAGAAGAGCCCTGTGCCCACCAGCAGGATAACAAGAATGTAGTCCGAAAGGTAGAGATTGATTTTCTGGACGATGCTCAAAACCGTCTGCATATTTATTTCCTCCCATGTTTTCTGCCCCTTTCTCCCGAAGAGGCATATTAAAAACAGCCGTGGCCGTTTTATCACTGAGCCGCCGGCGGCAATGGGCGCAAAAAAAGAGCCGCCGATCATCGGCAACTCCGGAAAAAACAGGGGCACAGGGGCGCAAAGACCCCAGCCAGCTCTGTCCTTTTGCCTGAGAGATTCAGCCCCAATGGGGGCCTTGCACCTTCGGCACTCATAAATGAGATTCTCCAGAGTTCCTCCGCTTTCAGTTTGGTAAGATCCTGAAAGCTTCAAAGGATATTAAATTGATACGACCTCACTATAGCACAGTGTATGCGCTTATGCAAGTCTTATTTTCCCTTCCTGCCGAAAAAAATAAAAACGGCGTCTTTGCTGTCCTGGGCGGCATATGCCTGTCCCGGGGGAAATATACTTACAGGAGAGGAGGGGAGAGATTGAAAGAACATAAGCTCTATGCGAGCGCGGCGGTCTTTCTGCTGCTTACGGGGCTGAAGCTGCTTTTCCCGCTCCAGTCCCTAACGTTCCGGGAGAGGCTGCTGGGGCTCATAAACCAGGACACGGACTACATGCAGGCTGTGGAGACTCTGGGGCGTAAAATAAGCCAGGGCGGATTTGGAGAGGAGCTGACAGCGGTGCTTGGACTTAAGACCGACAGAGAAGCAGGGGAGGAGGATGGGCTGCGCAGCGCCATGGCGGAGGAGGACGGCCCCGCCCCCGCAAGCGTGACAGAGAGCCCCGCCCCGACGGCTATGGCTCCCGAG
>DBGBEC010000254.1:0-4695 GCA_048477415.1 Candidatus Limivicinus sp.
GAGCGAAAAAGGGATCCTCCTTAGGGTAAATCGCTCGATCCAGTCTGAGGGTGCCTTTGGAGTCATAAAACAGAACTACGGTTTCAGGCAATTTCTGCACCGAGGAAAGAAGAAGGTCTTTGCCGAAGTGCTTCTGCTGGCTATGGCGTATAACGTAAACAAATACCACGCCAAAACACAGCAAAACAGGACGGGACAGCAGTTGTTCGGTAAACTTTTAGCTTGACAGTTCAAAAACTGAAAAAGAGACCACCCAGCGACAGGCCTAAAAGACCCTGCCGCCGGGTGGTTTGCGCTGTTTTTCAACATTTGGGGCATTTTTGCCCGTTTTCTGCTGCTCTTTTCCACAACTCCGCTAATGCTTGGGGCTGGTCTCATTTTTTTATTTTGAGCCAGCCCCCTTTGTGAGGTGCATTCTCTCCCTGTATACCGGCATTTTACTTGAATTTTTGTTATTTATTTGGTATTATGTCCAGTAAGTGCAAGTTTTTTCTCTGATATAAGAAGGTGATCTGATCATGCTCGACCCTCATGTCTGTTTTTTGCGGCTTTTGGGCTTTGAAGGGGACGCTCTGGACGAATTTATGCCGGATTGGACCCATGCGGCAGCCTTTCTCGAACTTTCCGACCAGGACGTGGCCTACGCGGTGGACAACTGGCTGCCCAAATACTGGGACCTCTCCCTTATGGGCGTGCGCAAGCTCATAGCGGCCTGCGTGCGGGAGGTGGTGGAGATATCCAAGTTAGAGCAATATAAGCGCGAGGGCATGAAAATACTGTACAGCAATCCCGTGGCCTCTCATGTGATGCTTTACGCGAACCAGCTTGCCGGGGAGGGAAGGCTCCGGGTGGCCTATCCCGACTTTATGGTGGCAACGGTAAAGCAGGCCTTTTTCGGCAAGAATATGGGCGGGGGCTGCTCCTGCATGAGCTGCGGCGGCCAGCACTGCGCCCTGAACAGCGTCCGCGTCCAGTGCTGCGAGGAGGGTCGCCTCCCTCCGCCCACCGCCATATGGAACTGGGGCCTGCAATGCAACGAAGCGCCCAAGACCGTGGAGATGATCAACTGCCTTTTCGGCGAGGAATGGACCGACGTTGTGACCACCTTCCCCCATGACGCGCCCCTGGGCACGACGGAAGTGAACGACGAGGACTGCGTGAGCTATTTTTCCGCCAAGATACGGGAGGGGCAGAGGCGCATCTCCGAGATCACCGGTATAGAAGTGACCGAGGAGCACATAAGACAGTCTCTCGACGGCTACATGGCCTATATGGCCCGGGTGGAGAAGCTGACGGACCTTGTGGTCAAGGCCGATCCCCAGCCCATAGGCGGCAACGAGCTGGGCCATTTCAGCATATGCGTCCAGATGTGCTTCGGTACAGGCCTTTCATATATAAACGACGCCATCGACACCGTGCTCACCGAGCTGGAGGAGAGGGTGGAAAAAGGAGAGGGCGTCCTGCCCAAGGGCTCGCCGAAGCTTCTGTGCCATTTCCAGCCCCACGGCATCGCCTGGATAGACCGGGCCTTCCTGGAAAACGGCGCTTCCATCGCCCTGTGCCGCATTTTCCCCATGACAAGCTGGCTGGACGAGGTCCGGGACGACGCCGACATGTACAGGACCGTCGCCCGCCAGTGCCTGCTCTGGCCCAACTCGGTGAACATGAAAAACGAGGCCGAAATAACCCTCAGGCTTATCAAAAGATACGATTTTGACGGCGCGTTATACGGATTTTTCTCCCATGACCGCTGGACCGGAGCCCTGCACAAGACCATGATACGGGACATCGAGGAGATAAGCAACGTCCCCCACTACTATCTTGAGGGGGACTTCTGGAGCGACGACAATTACCCCATAGAGAGCCGCCTGCCCATCATACGAAGCATATGCAACAGCCTGAAGATATCCAGATTTTAAAGTAAAGTAGTTGTAAGGAATGTCAAGGGAAAAAATCCTCTGCGGGAAAGAAGAAATATACCGTATCGCCATTGACATAGTCAACAGAGAGGGCATGGAGGCCCTGTCCATACGAAGCATAGCCAAGGCTTTGGGCGTGTCCCCCATGACCTTGTATAACTATGTGGATAATCTGAAAAGCATCAAAAAGCATGTGCTCATAGACAGCTTTGACAGGATGTACGCCTATGTCTTTGAAAAGCTCAGCTCCTCCGCCTTCCCCGTGGATAAATTCGCCTTCTGCCGGGTGATAGCCACCGGGGTATACGAGTTTGCCATGAATAACCGCGAGGCCTTCCTCTACATGTTCGGCGAGGGGCAGCGCTGCTTCTGCGAGGACGCGGAGATACGCCCCCTGTACACCTATATATCAAAGCTCACAAAGCGCTCAAAGGCCACCCAAAAGGACTGGGACAAAAACGAAAAGGGCTATCGCCTGCTTGAGATCATGATCTTTTCCATCTCCCACCAGGTGGCGTCCGGCGCACAGATAATGAGCGCCGAGGAGTACAGCGAGCTGGTGGATTTCTATCTTGAAAAGTGCATCGGGCGTGGGGAAAATTGAACAAAAATGATCCTTGAAATTTGACTTAATACGCTATTGACATTTTTATGTCAATAGCGTATTATTTATGTGCAGGTTAAATTTACGCTGTACATTTTTAATAGTTTGTGATATAATAAATTAGGAGGCTCGGAAAGCTGATGGATATTATCCGTGGTTTAGAGGAGATGTGGGAAAGCAAGCGCCGGAGCATGGAGTCGGAGGACAAGCCCCTTATCCTGTATAACAGCAGTTTCGTTCCGGAAGAACTGCTCCGCGCCATGGGCGCCAACAGCTATTTAATGCTCTACGGCGGGGACTTTCAGGCCGCCGAGGCCGCCACGAAATACATTTTGGAGTGCATAAACCCCCTTTCCCGGGCCAACACTGTCTACACCATCGACAGGAGCTATCCCCGCTCTGTCAACTTTGACTATGCTGTCAGCGCCTTTGCCGACAATCATGGCGGCCGCAGCGCCGAGCTGTTGGAGCACCAGGGGATAGAGCTTTTCAAGATAGGCGTGCCCTTCGACTGGCAGAGCGAGCTGTCCAGGGCCTATTATCTCCGGGCGCTGAGGCGCATGGTTGAAAAAATAGAAGAGCGCTTCGGCCTGTCCCTGGACCCGGAGGCGGCCGCGGCAAATTTCAGGCGCGGCAACGAGCTCAACGGGATCTTCCGCGCCATAAACGAGCTGAGGAAGACTGACAGCGTGCCCATCAGCTTCGAGGACTATATGCGTCTTCAGCACCTCAGCCTTCTTTTGAGCGACGACAGCGCCCTGGAGCTTTTCAAAGAGGCGCTGGAGCGCTGCAAAAGCGCCGACAGCGCCTCTGACCCGGCCATGCCCCGGCTGCTGATAATGGGCAGGGCCATCGCCATTGGCGACTACGCCCTTTTGAACATGATCGACAAAAGCGGCTGCGCCGTCGTGGCGGAGATACTGGACGAAGCGGTCCGCGTTCTTGACAGCGACGTCGGCACCGAGGGGGACCTGCTGGAAAATTTTGCCAAAAGCCGCTACATAGAGCGTCTGCCTATAAATACCTTCCAGCCCTCCTGGAGGATACGCTTTTCCAGGCTCAGGGAGCTTATCAGCGAATACCGGGTGGACGGCGTGATCTGGTATCAGATAGAATACGACGAGATATACGATCTGGAGAGCATATGCGTTGAAAAGTGGCTGAAGGAGCTGGGCATACCCATGATGAAGCTGGAGACGGGCTACGACTACAGCCCGGAGAAGCTGTCCTTCAAGCAGGCGAAGTTCAATTCCTTCGTCAAGGCGGCCAAAAAATACCGCAGTTCCGGCAAGCGTATATAGATGCGGAGCGCATCGATATATAGATAAAACTATATTCTGGAGGTATAACAAGTGGACTTTAAAACTGTTGAGATCAAGATCAGCGATGAGCTGGCCGAGCTTATGGAAGAGCGCGGAGTAAGGGAGGAGGACGTGAGAGAGGTCCTCGAATATGCCGAGACCAGCGGCAAAAAGCTTTATATCGAGGGTGAGGAGCACTTCCTCGCCAGAAAGCGCATTGGCAAGTTCTCCGCCTATGTGGAATACATTTTGGGCGACGCTGTTGAGCTTGTGAACGTATACAGCCACATGGTCACGCTGGCCGAGGACAATCAGTGAGGAGGAAATAAAAAATGAGTATGTGGAAATGCTTTCTTTGCAAGGCCGAGATGGAAGAGGTGGACGATATCGCCATCAACTTCGGCGATATGAACCTGCCCGAGGCCGAGGGTCTGCGCTGCCCCGTCTGCGGAATGGAGCTGCTGGAGGGCAGCTTCGTCGTAGACCAGCTCATGTCCGCCGAGCAGATGCTCTCCGGCAAATAAACTGTACGGGAGAGTCGTAAAATGCTTCTTTTCGCTGGCGTAGACATTGGTTCTACCACTTCAAAATGCGTAATTATCGATGAAAACAAAGACGTTAAGGTCTTTTATCATGACTATACCCTGTTTGACCGGGACGAGAGCGGCGAGGCCGTTTTAAAGGGCGCCCTTGCCCAGCTTGGCGCCGACGCTGAGGATCTCAAATACATAGTGGCCACCGGCTATGGCCGCAAGGCCTTCAAGCGGGCGGATATGAACATCCCCGAGATCATTGCCCACGGCATGGGCACCCACGCCGCCGACCCCAGCGCCAGGACCATCATCGACATCGGCGGCCAGGACAGCAAGGT
>DBGBEC010000255.1:0-6886 GCA_048477415.1 Candidatus Limivicinus sp.
GGGCGTCCCCCTAAGATAGACGTATACCCCGTCCTGAGCCTCTTCCGTCACAAGGGCTACCCCGTCGGGCAGGCCAGAGGCCTCGGCGCTGCTGCCCGGGGAGAGAATGGCCACCAGATGGTCAAGGCTGCCGCCGGCCTCAACATCCCCGGGGGCGGGGAAGGTAGTGTCGGCAAAGGCTGCCGGCAGCAGGAAAATTATCAACAGCAGCATGAGGGCCATTGATATAAAACGCTTTTTCATGTCGAGAATATCCTTTCAAGATACATAACGGTAGAATATCACTTTTTTACCAATTTGTCAATATTTGCAAACAAATTGGAAATTTACGGGAATAGGGGGAAAGCTGTAACTGTCTGTCGAAAAATAAAATATACTGTCGGGCCTGTTGAGATATGTAAAGTCCTGTGATACAATCAGGAAAAAGGCGAGAGAGCATAAGAGGAGGCGAGGCCGTGGGCGACAAGCAATGGTACAAGGAGATGGCGGTGTACCAGATATGGCCCAGAAGTTTCTGCGACGGAAATGGGGACGGCATAGGGGATCTGTGGGGCGTTTTGTCCAGGCTGGATTATATAAAAAGCCTGAACGTGGACGCCATATGGTTTTCGCCTCTGTACCCCTCGCCGAACGCGGACTTCGGCTATGACATATCGGACTATATGGACATAAACCCGGAATACGGGGACCTTAAGGTCTTCCGCCAGGTCCTGGACGGGGCCCATGAGCGTGGGCTCAGAGTATTTATGGACCTGGTGATAAACCACAGCTCCGACGAGCACCGCTGGTTCAAGGAGAGCCGGAAGGGGCGGGATAACCCCTATCACGACTATTACTATTGGCGTCCCGGCAGGAAGGCCGGGGGCCGCAGCCTGCCGCCGAACAACTGGACAAGCCTTTTTGAAGGCGGCGCCTGGGAGTATGACGAGGGCTTAGACGAATATTATCTCCATTTGTTCTCCAAAAAGCAGCCGGATCTGAACATGGACAATCCGCGGGTCCGCCGGGAGGTCAAGGAGATAATGCGTTTCTGGCTGGACATGGGGGTAGACGGCTTCCGGGAGGATGTCATAAGCTTCATCTCCAAGACCCCGGGCCTGCCCAGCAGCTATCCCAAACTGCCCATGGCCAACGGCCTGAAGCACTATGCGAACCGGCCCAAGGTGCACGAGTATCTGAAAGAGTTCAAACGGGATGTGCTGGACTATTACGACTGCTTTACCATCGGGGAAAGCCCCCTCACCACGCCGGAGACCGCCCTCAGATACATAAGCGAGGGGCCGGACAAGGTGCTTGACGAGATGATAGGCTTCTCCCACATGGAGGCAGACTGCTTCATGACGGATATGATACAGCGTCCCTTCGATCTTGTAAAGATGAAAAAAGCATTTTCCCAGTGGCAGACGAAGCTTGAGGGCCGGGCCTGGCCCGCCCTGTACATAGAAAACCACGACCATCCCCGGATAATCAGCCGCTACGGCAGCGAATTCCACCATAAAGAGAGCGGCAAAATGCTGGCGGCCATGTATATGCTCCAGCGGGGCACCCCCTTCGTGTATCAGGGCCAGGAGATAGGCATGCTGAACCTGCGCCTGCCCAGCGTGGGCATGTATCAGGATGTGATGACGAAAAATAACGCCCGGATAGCCTCCCGGCTGCTGCCGAAGAAGGCGGTGCTCAAGCTTGTGCAGAGCTCCAGCCGCGACAGCGCCCGCACCCCCATGCAGTGGAGCGGGGAGAAAAACGCCGGCTTCAGCAGCGCAGTGCCATGGTTTTTTGTGAACGAGAACTATAAGCAGATAAACGTCCAGGCCCAGGAGGAGGACCCGGACTCTCTGCTGAACTTTTACAGGAAGCTGCTGAAATTCAGAAAAGAGCACCCTGTAGCCATATACGGCAGCTATAGAGAGCTCATGCCCAAGGACAAAAACCTCTATGTGTACGAGAGGAGCTACGAGGGCAGCCGCCTTCTGGTGATATGCTCCTTCACCCGGGCCCAGATACGCTTCGAGGCCCCGGAGGGCACGGAGCTGAGCCGGGGAGTGAACGTGCTTTCAAACTACGAGATGAACTTCATCATCTCCAACGGCTTTACGACAAGGCCCTATGAGCTGCGGGTCTATCTTTTTGAATGAGGTCTGTATGAGAGAGATAAAAGAGATAAAAGAGTGGGCCTATGCCAAACTCAACATATCCCTGGACGTGACTGGCTGCCGACCAGACGGCTATCACGAGATGGTCATGATAATGCAGAGCGTATCCCTATATGACGGGCTGCGCATAAAGCTTGACAACAGCGGCAAAGTGAGCGCCGGAAGCAACCTGCGCTATATCCCCGGGGACGAGCGGAACCTGGCTGTAAAGGCGGCCCTGGCCTTCCTCGACGCTGTGGACGACAAGGACCGGGGGGTAAGGATAGAGCTGAAAAAGAACCTGCCCGTAGGGGCGGGCATGGCTGGGGGCTCCACTGACGCGGCGGCGGTGCTCCGCGGGCTGAACCGCCTTTATGAGCGGCCCTTCAGCATGGAGGAGCTGGAAAAGCTGGCCTGGGGCGTGGGCTCGGACGTTGCCTTCTGCGTCCGCGGGGGCACAGCCCTGGCAAAAGGCCGGGGCGAGATCCTGAGCAGCCTTCCCACCATGCCGGACTGTTTTCTTGCCATAGTCAAGCCGGACTTCTCCATCTCTACGCCGGAGCTCTTCAAAAAGCTGGACAGCGCCCCCGTCCGGACCCACCCGGATACGGCGGGCCTTATCCGGGCCCTGGAGGAGGGCAGCCTGACAGAGCTGTGCCGCCGGATGTACAATGTCTTTGAGGACGTGGACGACCGGCGCATGAGGACCGTGGCGGAGATAAAGAGCCGCCTTCTTGATTTCGGAGCCCTGGGGGCCGTCATGACCGGCACAGGCTCCGCAGTCTTCGGCGTCTTCACAGAGCGGACCGCCGCCGATGCCGCCTGCCAGGCGCTGAGCCGGGAGCACGGCTATTGCCGCACCGCAAGCCCGGTGAAGAGCCAGGACATCCTGCTGTAAGCCGAAGCCCCATGATATAGGTTTAAAAATCAAAATAACCGCCCATACTCTGTGTGTGAATACATAGTAAGGCGGTTATTTTATATGGAAAAAAGATTTAAACTCTGGGAGACGGCGGCGCTTTTGGCCCTGTGCGTCAGCCTATGCGCCGGGGTATGGGCTCAGGGCCGGCAGAGGGAGATAAGCGACAAGCTGCTGCGCCTGCACGTGGTAGCTGTATCCGACGAGCCGGAGGAGCAGGAGATAAAGCTCCAGGTCCGGGATGCGGTGCTCGAATATATAAGCCCCAAGCTCGAAAAGGCGGAGAACCAGGCCCAGGCCCGGGAACTGATCGAAAGCGAGCTTGAAAACATTGCCCAGGCCGCCGCCTCCGCCTCCCGGGGCCGGGGGCTGACCGTGAGCCTTCGGCGGGAGAGCTTCCCCACAGTGGATTACCAGGGCTTCTCCCTGCCCGCCGGCGAGTATGAGGCCCTGCGTATCGTCCTGGGCAGCGGCCAGGGCCACAACTGGTGGTGTGTGGTGTTCCCCCCGGTCTGCCTTTCGGCGGCGGAGGGTGAAGAGCTGGAGAGCGTGATGGGCCGGGAGAACTATGCCGTGATAAGCGGCGAGGAGGGCTACGAGCTCCGCTTCCGGCTCCTGGAGCTCTGGGGCCAGGCCTCTCAGGGACTTAAAGAGCTCTTCGGCCAGTGATCACAGCAGCTCCCTGCCCTGCTTGCCGCTCATGTGCTCTATTTCAAGCTCCATAGCCAGCAGGCTGCCCAGGTATTTTTCGGCTTCGGCCCGGCTTTGCTCCGTGTGGCCGGGGTAATATTTTTCACCCAGCAGCACCGCCGCCCGAAGCTTTTCCTCCGGCTCCTCCAAAAGCCGCACACGCCCGAAGGCGATAACGCTTTTATAGGCGCTCGTGTATTTTTCCGGTATGACCCGGTCCTGAGCCACCACGCAGAACGAGGCCCTGGGGCAGCCCCTGACCGCGTCTACCTTGTGCCCCTCCAGGGCGCTGTGGAAGAAGATACTGCCCTTGGAGTACACAAAGCTTATGGGCAGGGCATAGGGATAATCCCCATCCCCCAGCAGGGCCAGCACCCCTGAGCTGGCCTTTTCAAGGAGCTCCAGGCATTCTTCCCGGCTGAGAGCCTGCTTTTCACGGCGCATTTTTCTGAACATTCACTCGCCCCCTTCAGCCCAGCTTGTCCCCGTTTTTCACGGGCTTGTCCGGGCGGATGAGCACAACGCCGCCCTCGCTGTAGGTGCCCAGCACCAGGACCTGAGAGAAAAAGTTGGCGATCTGCCGGGGCGGGAAATTGACCACTGCCAGCACCTGCTTCCCAAGCAGCTCCTCGGGGGTATACTGCTCCGTTATCTGGGCCGAGGAGGCCAGGACCCCCAGTTCCTCCCCAAGATCCACCTGCAACTGGTAGGCAGGGCGGCGGGCCTTTTCAAAAATTTTTGCCCCAACGATAGTGCCCACCCGGATATCAAGCTTCAAAAAATCGTCAAAAACTGCCATTTCTGTTCTCCTTTTCTTCTCCGCAGCCCCCCCCGGCCGCGGAGCCTTTTTTTGTTTTTACATGATATAAGATCAAATATGACCGCCGCTCACGGCCGTGCGGAGCTCCCGCTAAAGGGTGGGCTCCGGCTCATCCTCCGCGGGGCGCTTCCTTCTCTCCGGCAGCTCGCTTATAAGGGCCGCCCCGAGTATCAGCAGGGCCCCGGCTATCCCGTAAAGGCTCAGCGGTTCCTTCAGCAGCATTGCCGACAGCAGCACCGCCACCACCGGGTCGATATAGCTGAGTATGGCCAGAGTCTGGGAGGACAGAGCCTCCATAGAGCCGAAATACAGCGCGTAGGCCAGGCCCGTGTGTACAAGGCTCAAAACGAGCAGCATGAGCAGGGCCAGGGGCGTGGCGCTCAGCCCGCCGCGGAAATTGCCCGCCAGGAGATTATAGGGCAGCAGAGCCAGGGCGGACACCACAAGCTGGGCCACCGTCCTGTCATAGCCGGAGATGTCCTTCAGCTTCTTGTTCCCCGTGACTATGCCCGCGTAGAAGCAGGCGGCACCCAGGGCCAGCAGCACACCCTTCAGCTCGCCGGGGGCGGGTATGCCGTTCTCCGCCACGCCGGAGACAAATACCATGCCGACCAGGGCGGCCAGGACGCAGAGGGCCTTTTTAAGGCTTATCTTCTCCCCAAAGCTCAGCGGGGAGAGCGCCACAAGGATTATGGGCGCCAGGTAATAGCACAGTGTGGCCGTGGCCACCGTGGTGTATCTGTAGGCCTCAAAAAGCAGTATCCAGTTGGCCCCCAGAAAGACGCCCAGCAGGCAGAGCAGGGGCAGGTTCCGCTTTATCGCCGCCATATCCGGCCTGCGCCGGGAGACGGCCAGTATCAACAGCAGAAAAAGCGCCCCAACAAGGCCCCTTATCATCGCCGTCACCGGTGTGGGCAGAGATATGTATCTGGCGAAAACGCCGATGGTCCCGTAAATGAACATGGATAGAACCACATTCAGCCGTCCTTTGGCCTGCTTATCCATTGTGTTATATTGTCCTTTCAGCCGCGTAATAAGGGCATTTTAACACATCAGGCTGATAAAGAAAAGACCTTTTTCCCCAGACTGAGAGTCCCTCCCCGTTTTGCCCTTTCGCCGCCGGGAGAGGGCCCGGAGCACGGGATTTGACAGAGCTTTCCCATTCTGCTATCATCTATAAAGTACAGCCGGAATCTCCGGCTCTGCAAAGACTTCGGCTTTGAACCGCTTCTCATAGATGAGAGCTACCAGGTGGATATAGCGCTCCATCCCACGAGGCGCGGCGAATAAAAAAAGGTCCCGGGACAGCGCCGGCATGGCGCGTCCAGAACCTTTTTTGTCACTGCGGTCTTATCCGTTTCGCGGCGGGAGCTTCAGCGCCTGCCCTTGAAAAAATCCTTCAGCAGGGCGGCGCAGGGCTCTTTCAACACTCCGCCGTAGACTGCGGGGCGGTGGCCGTAGTTTTCGGAGAACAGGTCTATGACGCTTCCGCAGGAGCCGCTCAGCTCTTCCCGGGCGCCGAAGACCAGAGTGGACAGCCGGGAGTTTATTATTGCCCCGGCGCACATGGGGCAGGGCTCCAGCGTGACATATAGGGTGCAGCCTGTGAGACGCCAGTCGCCGATGTGGGCGCAGGCCTGCCTTATGGCCTCCACCTCCGCGTGGGCGGTGGCGTCGCTCAGCTCACGGCGGCGGTTTCGCCCCCGGCCAATGATGTTCCCGGCCCCGTCTGTGATAAGACAGCCTACCGGCACTTCCCCGGCCTCCGCCCCTTCCCGGGCGAGCTTTAGGGCCATGGCCATATATTCCTCTCTCTCCAAAAGATCACCTCCCCCGCGCTGGCAATTCTCCCCCGTATCACCGGCTCAAAGCCCAGCGGAGCGGGTTTGATTTGGATAAGGAAGAAGGAGCCGGCGGATATGGAGCTTGGGGCGAAAGCCACAAGCGTAATGCAGTCAGATTCGTCTTAGCCTCCCTCCTTGAGGGAGGTGGCGCGGCGCAAGCCGCGTCGGAGGGAGTTATGCGCGGCTATGCCTTGCGGAAGGGTCATATAGAGCGGCGAGGCCCAGGTGCCTCGTATTTCAGGCTGCTGCTTATCCTACTACCGCCGCAACTCCCTCAGTCAGCTTCGCTGACAGCTCCCTCGGAGAGGGAGCCTATGGATGCGTAATGCAGTCGGCTCCGCCGACAGCTCCCTCGGAGAGGGAGCCCAGGAGACCCCCGTCTCCCCAAATCAAAGCCCAGCGGAGCGGGTTTGATTTGGATAAGGAAGAAGGAGCCGGCGGATATGGAGCTTGGGGCGAAAGCCACAAGCGTAATGCAGTC